>CAZNJH010000001.1:0-10459 GCA_964573355.1 uncultured Candidatus Saccharibacteria bacterium
TTATCATATAACTCCTTCTTGTTAATTAAATACTAAAAACGCCCCGATTGGTCGGAGCGCGTACTATTCACATTTAGAAATATACGAAAACTATCCGACCAAGCGAGGCAGAATATGTACATGACTGAACGAAACAGTCGTATTAGTAAGTTGTGGATATTGTTTACACATCAATATTTTTATTATAGCACTCTTTTGTACAATGTGTCAACTTTTGTTATTTGAAACATTTTCTTGACGCCTCATATACTGAGTTTATTCCAATTAATTGCTATACTATTGGTATGATGAACCAAGATGATCTCAAAAATTTAACCGGGTGGCTACAAGCAATATTTAAAGAGGCACAAGAGGCGAAGGGTGCCACGAATGAACTCCGTGACCGAGTAAGTTTACTACCAGAAATTCGTGATTTTGTCGCACGTGAACGAGGTGGAAATAGCGAAATTGATCGCCGCATCGAAGATGCAAAAAATCACATTGAAAGCAAAGTGGATCATCTTGAACAACAAATCCACGAATTACGAAACATCCTTAATGACATCAAGCATAAAGTAGATCGAATCAAAGAATAATCGTGACTACGATTGCGCAGCTAAGTAAGCAGCCCCATGCCCCAAGTCTGTCCTTATCGGAAATTGATCAAGCTCATCGTCCATAGGGCACTCCCCGCTAGGATAATTTCGTAGGCTTTTTTCAATCAAAGGTAACCAGACGTTAAGCCCTAGCGTTGCCTTGTTCACCAGCTCAGGCGTTCTGCTAAATGCCGCTGATGCTCCTAGCACTTCCACGCCATCGATTCGCTCGATCTCAGCTTTACCAGACAGTAGTGACTGCCCGGTAGTAACAATATCTTCGACCATCCATACACGTTTTCCAATGAGCAAATCCTCGAAACCTCTTTTAAATTTAAGGGCCTCGTCTACATATGGCTCACCATCGTCATCGAAGCAAATGGATGGCACTTTTTCCATAAATACCGTTCGTACGGTATAGAGATCACTACTGGCACTGAGTCTTTCAGCCATGCGTGCGGCATACTGGGAAGAACAAGGAGCAAACCCCACAAGATAATCAATTTCAGATGGATCGACTTCTTCTTCTAGATCCTGAGACATCAGTTCAGTAACAGTAGTAAACACCTCAGGGTTTACGAGTGTTTTGTCTTTCTGAACATACGCATCACCGTGATCGCCCGCGGCATATACAAAATGTCCGTCGCCCACTACTATTCCTTCACGTTCGAAAAGTTTGAGTGCGACTTGCTCTCTTTGTTGGTGCGGCGTTAAGCTCTCTGGCTTTGACATAATATAGCTCCGGGTTAGGGGTTGATAGTATGATTATACTTTGAATGGGTTAATAGAAAAGAAAAAGACTGCAAAAGCAATCTTTGGTGCGCGAGAGAGGACTTGAACCTCCACGCCTTGCGGCACATGCTCCTAAGGCATGCGTGTCTACCAATTCCACCACTCGCGCAAAAAATATGTAGGTGAACGCAACTATTGTACGATAAATCAGTTGTATGGGCTAGTGTGCAGTAGTGATTTCAGTCATTATTGATAATAAAGCAAGAAGTAGGCGTCAGAAGACGCCTACTGTAAACGGTAGTAAGCAAGTGCGGCATCGCCATAATTTCGATTGTCCACCACAACAACTCCATTGGACGAAGGCACATCTTCTCTACCTGGGTATGATAATACCATAAGCCCATTGGGGTTTAAATGCTCTTTCAGCGCAAAGACTGTGGATAACTGTAGATCGTTATAGGGTGGGTCACACAATATAATGTCAAATTTTTTATCTACATTTTGCTTACCCCAAGCCCGACAGCTTGCTTTTACCACATCAAGATGGGCGACTCGTAGCTTTTCAACATTCGCTTTTACAACCTGATACGCGTGAGGGTCGCGTTCAGTAGCCAACGCATATGCAGCTCCTCGGCTGATAGCCTCAATAGCAAGTGCACCGCTACCAGAAAATGCGTCCCAGACAGTTTTACCTTCTAAATTTCCCAGCGTATTAAACAAGGCTCCACGCGGTCGTTCTCCCATTGGGTGTGTTTTGTAGCTTCGTGGTGTTTTAATAATTCGACTTCCGTGAAGTCCGCCTATAATACGCATCAGCGTTCTACCTCGTCATACGCAAGTATCCACGCGGCAGCGATCGCTCGAACAATCCGCGGCGCTAGCTCAGTCCGTATCTGTCGAGCAAGTTTGACACTCCATCCTCGTCGGAGAAACCGTTCATACAAATTGAGTTCGTAGATTTCAAGTGCCTGGGTTTTGATGTATCGTTCGAATCCGATAGTACGAATGTGTCTGATATCGGCATCTGTCAAGTAATGCTTCTTGAACTTCATCGGTCGGGCCGTCGAAGAAACGCCCCATTCAAAACTGGCGTGGCTTAATATCAAACCTTTAGCACCCCACAGTTTCCAGTTTTTACTCAGTGTCTGTCGGCGAGTATCTCCTTTAATCATCACCTTATCTTTAAAGCTGGTACGCGTTTCAATTCCTTCACCACGAAGCTCAATGAGTTTCTTCTCATAAGGGTAATGATGAGCTGGCGTAAAGCCGTCAACAATTGCATGAGCTAGCCAGGCCGCTTCAAACGCTGCTTTTTCTTCATCTGATTGAGAAAGTGCAGCTACAAGACTTTGGCGATGTGCGTTAATAATATCAAGCAACTTGGTGTCGTTTTCATCCGTGGGATCCCAATAGTGCCACGGCTCATCAACCGCTGGACTCTTGCGCTTTATTCCATCCGGGCCGTTATTGCCTTCAAAATGAAGTATCTGCTTTATGTTCGGAAATGTGGCATCTGGCCGTAGTGTCGAAAAAAATTTACGCGCAGCGCGATCAAATTTTTGATGAGCACCCATCAGGTTGCCCGATTTATTGTGAAGTGTGGTTCCTGAATACATCAGCTCTCAGTGTAACGTTTTTGATGTAACTATGAAACCACCGACAAACCTCATTTATTGGTGATGCTCAGCCTTGCTCGAGCAGCCTAGTTAAGATAGGTGAGACTGAGTGACTTCTCGACACGCTTACGGAGCGATGGATAGTCTTCGAGTCGATCGTTCCTCTTTAAGAATTCTTCCGCGGCAGCACGTGCAGACCGGATTAATGTTGTATCAGTTATATTGGCAATTTTAAGGTCTAGTGCACCATGTTGTTTGCTCCCATACAATGCCCCCGGCCCACGAAGCTCGAGGTCCATCTCTGCCAGCTTAAAACCATCGTTGGTTTGCTCCATAGCCCTGAGTCGTTTTGAAGGTTTTTGACTGGTACTTGGAATAAGATAGCAATACCCTTGATGCTCACCACGTCCAACCCTTCCACGAAGTTGATGCAGCTGCGCTAAGCCAAACTGATCGGCACCCTCAATCAACATGACCGAAGCATTTGGGATGTCTATTCCCACTTCTATAACAGTGGTACTTACGAGTATATCTAACTCCCTCTTAATAAATGCTTGCATCACGGCAGCCTTTTCTTCATCTTTCATTTTACCGTGCAGCGTACCGATTCGCCGGTGCTTGAATGCACCTGTTTTTAACCGCTTAACCTCCTCATTCACACTCTTCGTTTCAGAATTTTCGGTGTCGTCAATGAGCGGACAAACCACGAATACTTGCCGGCCAGCCTTTATCTCAACATCAATTTTTTCATACAGCTGGACTCGTGAATTAGGTGACCACAGCACCGTTTGTATTGGCAGCCGGTTTTTGGGTTTTGTCGAGATTATGGAAATATCCAGCTCGCCATACACCGTTAAAGCGAGTGACCGTGGAATAGGTGTTGCGGTCATGCTCAGTATGTGCGGGATCTTTTTACCTTTGTCGACTAACTTTTGTCGCTGGTTTACTCCAAATCTGTGTTGTTCGTCCACTACAATAAAGCCGAGTCGTTTAAACTGCACCGTTTCTTGCAGGAGTGCATGTGTGCCCACTACAATATCTACTTCTCCCGCAGCAAGCTGCCGCTTAAGCGTAGTCTTTTGCGTGCCTTTTACTGCAGATGTTAGTAGCCCGATACGGATATTCAGTGGCTCAAGCAGATCTGCCAACGTTGACGCGTGTTGTCGTGCAAGTAATTCAGTTGGTGCCATGAACGCAGATTGAATGCCTTGTTTTGCAGCTATAAATGCCGCCATTGCAGCAACGACTGTTTTGCCAGAGCCGACATCACCTTCAAGCAAACGATTCATTGGCCGTACCCAATTTTTGGTGTTACTTTCATGTAGGGAATTGCTGGCTATCGTTTTTCCGGCAATGTCTTGTAAAATTTCCCAAGCGGCCAACTTCTGAGCGGAAGTAAGCTCAAATGGTAGCGTACGTGTATAGGTCTTGGCGAACGATTCATCAAACTCAATTGAATAGGCAAGTTCTTCATCTGCTTGATTTTTGTTCAATTGACCTGCCAACACATACGCAAACACCTCTTCGAAACCTATTCTTTTTTTGGCTGCTTCGAGTTTTACTTGATTTTCTGGCCAATGTAATTGATACGCAGCTTCAGCAAAGCTCATAAATTTTTGCTTTTTTACAAGCCATTCAGGTAAGGTCTCGACCAGCTCCTGAAACATGCTGGTAACTTCGGCGATAGCCTTTCTTATTTCGCGAGAATCAAGCCCTTTTGTCTGTTGGTATATCGGCACAATCCGTGCCGTATTTGCAGTAAATTCTTTTGCTTCCTCGACGGTGGGGTTCTGAAGCACATAACGGTTAAAACTAAAGTCATAAAGGCCTGAAAAATAATATGAATGCGCTGGCTTAAAGTATTTTTCGCGATACGGCTGGTTAAACCAAATGGCTCGTATTGCCGATGTTGCATCACGAATCACTGCCTCCGTAATATGCATACCCCGCCGAACGCGTTTTGTTTGTATGGATTCTATCGTTGCCTTAACGGTTACCGCTCCTGGTTCAATGTCAGCGATTGGCATCACTTGAGAATAGTCATCATATCGGCGCGGCCAAAAGACAAGCAAATCAAAGACCGTTTCTACGCCCAGCTTGGCAAGTTTCTTTGCCGTCTCTGGCCCCACGCCTTTAATTTTTTGGACTGATGAGAGTAAATCCATTACTTACAGATTATAGATCATAAATAAATTAAATCTGAAACTTACTTCACTAGAAGAAAGGTGTTTTTACCCTTTTTTATGAGCGCTGGTGCGCTCACAGACTGATCTTCGTTTACTTTCGTGCCATTCACGCTTATAGCACCACTACTAAATAACCTTCTAAGTTCACTGTTGCTGGTTACCGCCTTTGTCTCTGTCAATGCCTGGCCGACAGTCTCAGCGGTAGTTGTGGGTATTTCTTCAGCGAGCATCCGCAAATCGTTGTTGTGCAACTGGTCAATTGGCGTACCGCCAAAAAGAGTTTCTGTAACTGTGCGAGCGCTGATCGCCTTGGCTTCACCATGGACCAGTTTAGTAACTTCAAAAGCTAAATATTTTTGCGCAGCGCGAGCTGCAGTATTTGCTTGAAATTCTTTCATTAAAGCAGCGTGATTATCAGGTTGAATAAGTGTGTAAATCTTCAGGTAATCACTGACGCCTTCGTCATCAACATTTAACCAGAATTGATAAAACTTGTAAGGGCTTGTCTTAAGCGGATCTAACCAAATTGCACCCTCTTCAGATTTACCAAACTTTACCCCAGTTGTTTTGTTAATAACAAGCGGTGTTGACCAAACATGCGCTTCGGCACCGGTAACTTTTCGAATGAGCTCTACCCCCGCGAGACAGTTACCCCACTGGTCGGCGCCGCAGAGCTGCAGTGTCACACCATGTTTACGGTAGAGATGCAGAAAATCATAGCCTTGTATGAGTGCGTAGCTAAATTCGGCGTAGCTAATGCCGGCACCTCCAGCACCAATCCGCGCTTTAACAAAGTCACGATCCAGTAGCTGTGTCATAGAAAAATGCTTGCCGTATTCTCGCAGAAACTCAACATACTCAATATTCTTAAACCAATCGTGGTTATTTACGATGTTAAACTGCTGATGAGCAAACACCGTTTTATATTGCGCCGAAATACCTGCGACGTTTTGGGAAATAATATCGAGCTCCTTAAGATCCCGTTCTTGTTTTTTTCCATCCGGATCTCCAATGAGCCCTGTTGCGCCACCAATCAACAAGGTTGCATGATGACCGTGATCAATAAAATGGCGCACCATCATTGCAGCTGCTAAATTACCGACCGTCATGCTATCCGCACTTGGATCCACGCCAAAGTAAAAGTTAAGTGGCTTCGCATCAAGTACTGCCACATCTTTAAGTGTCGTTTGGTTTACAAATCCACGCCAGGTCAGCTCTTGGGTTAGTGTCAACTTTTTTGTCATAATACTTAGTATATCAGATGCCAGCTACCGTCATCACGTTATTGTTACTGCAATTAATAATTGATACACACAATTATGGACTCAGCGTTTTCTCAGAGCAATAAATGCTATAATAGATACCATAAGCATGAGGTACAATTAAGCATATGAAGAAGAATCAAAAACCAGCTGCAAGTGGCTCAATTAGAAAACCGACGCACCGCAAAGGCGCGCATTCCGTATATAGTAATTTAACGACTAACAAACGTGTTAAAGCCGATGCACGATCCCGTAAAAAAGCTGAATTTTTAGCAACACTCCCGAAATCACGGCTCCAGCGTATTGTGTACCGAATGCATCCTAAGCGGTTTTATAAATACTGGTTTTCAAAACAAGGTGCAATTATGGCACTCAAGCTTGCTGGTTTAGGTTTAGCAGCAGGTATTGTACTTATTCTGGCTGTTTTCGCGATATTCCGCAAAGATCTTGCCATCGGTCCTGATGAGCTTACAAAGCGAGTTCAGAGCCGCACAACCAAGTTTTACGATAGAACTGGTCAGGTTCTGCTCTATGAACTTTACAAGGATCAGCAGCTCACGTTTGTAAAACCAGATCAAATTAACAACAACATGAAGTGGGCGACGGTTGCAATTGAAGACAAAGACTTCTATAAACACGGCGGCTTCGACATTAAAGGTATCATACGATCAGTGTGGGTGAACGTCAGTGGATCCGGCAGACAAGGCGCCTCAACGATCACACAGCAACTGGCACGCAATGTTATTTTAGAAGACAACACCCGTTCCGGTATCGCCGGTTACACCCGAAAGCTGAAAGAAGTGATACTCTCCATTGAACTTGAGCGAACGTATTCTAAAGATGAAATATTGAATTTTTATCTTAATTCCATTGGCTATGGCGGCACCGCATACGGCGTTGAATCTGCAGCCAAACGGTATTTTGGTATTCCCGCAAAAGATCTCAGCATCGAACAAGCGGCGTATATTGCGGCAATCCCGCAGTATCCAAGCCTATACGACAGCAATAGCCCCAGCTTTGATCCTGAGGCCACATTAGCACGCCAAAGAACAGTCATTAACTACATGCGAGACCAGGGTTACATTAAGCCCGATCAAGCAAAAGCCGCAAAAGAAGTTGACATACTAGCAAGTATTAAGCCGCTCTCAGACGAGCCAACAGCCAAAAAAGCCCCTCATTTTGTGGATGAAATCGTCAAGCAGCTTGAGGGAAAATATGGAGCCGACAACGTCCGCAAAGGTGGATGGCGTGTAACCACTACACTTGATTGGGATATGCAGCAAATAGCTCAGGATTCGGTTGCAAACAATATAAATGCCGTAGAACGACAACGGGGTGATAATGCTGCACTGGTTGCCGTAGACGTGCAAACTAATCAGGTTCTGAGTTTGGTGGGGAGTCGCGATTATAAATATCCTGGATTCGGTTCATACAATGCGGCAACTGCTAATTTACAACCTGGATCAAGTCTCAAGCCGATCGTATACAGCAAACTGTTTGAAGGTAACCAATATGGACCCGGCAGCACGCTCACAGATGATAAAAAGTGTTGGGGTGGGTGGTGTCCAAATAACTTCGACAAGGGCTTTAGGGGCAACATCTCTATCCGTCAGGCGCTTGCTGAATCTCGTAATATTCCAGCAATTAAAGCCGCAGAAGCTTCGGGTATGGCTTCGGTGATTGACCTTGCAAAGGGCATGGGTGAAACAAATATAGGCTGTGGTGAAAGCTGCGATTCACTTGGACTTGCAATTGGAAGCGGCAGCGTTCGACTTGATCAACATACAGCTGCATATGCAACACTTGCCCGCGGTGGTGTTGCAAAACCTGAAACGTACGTACTGAAGATAGAAAAATCCAACGGTGAAATCGTGCAAGAGTGGAAAGATACAGCTGGCACCAAGGCTATGGGTGAAAAAGGCGAAGAAATTTCTTACCTTATCAGTGACATTCTTGCCGATGATCGGGCACGGCGTGTAACGTTTGGGAATCCTGTTGGCTTTAATCCGAAGGGTGTCAAGGCTGCGGTTAAAACCGGTACGACCGATAATGCGAAAGACGGATGGATGATGGGCTATTCGCCTAAGCTTGCTGTCGGTATATGGGTTGGTCGTTCAGATGGTACTGTCATGAATAGCACCACTCACCTGCAAACCGGTCCAATGTTTGGTGACTTTATGGCACGTGCACATGCAGAAGTAATGACAAAGCCACAATATGGCTACAAAGCGAATGAATGGTTTACAAAACCTGCCGGTATTCAAACCTTAAAAGTTTCCGGTCGCAGCGACATGTTCCAGTCATGGTATAAAAAACCACGCGAAACAACCAAAGATTTTGTCATGGATAAAGTCTCTCGCAAATTGGCCACCGATTGTACCCCACCTGCTGCACGCGAGACCATTCAAGTTATGAGCTCAATTGATCCAACCACGAACAAAGAATCCGTTGGTACGCCACCTGAAGGCTGGGACATTCAGAATACCGATAATGTACACCAGTGTGGGGTTGAAGCAGCGAGCGGATTTACCATTGGAAGCTCTGGACAGCCCTCACGCACTAGAACACTGAATGTTAATTTCTCCTCGGGACCGAATGCCCCACAAAGTGTTGAGTTTATTGTAAACGGCCAAGTAATTACCACGCAGCCAGGTGCAGGGACAAGCTATAGCACAACCTACACCTTCCCAGATGTAGGCACATATACCATTCAAGTACGGGTCACTGATAATCAGTACTATCAGTCTACCTCCTCATCCCAAACCATCCAGATAACTAGCTAGCAATGATTTCAACCATCATCTTCGATTTTTTTGGTGTATTCGCAAGCTCAATGGCGACAAACTGGTTTAAAACAACTGCTGCTGCAACACAGGAAGGATTAGCTACATTTCAAACGCTCTGTACAATGAGCGACCTTGGACAGCTGTCTAAAAACGAGTTTATAAACAAAGCTTCTGAGCTAACTGGTATTTCTGCCAAAACTGTTGCTGCCGGCATAGAAGAGCAGCTACAGGTAAATCAAGAGCTGGTTGATTATGCTGAGGTATTAATAAATCACGGTTACCGTTTAGCCTGCCTTTCGAATGGATCACACGAATGGACCACCTACGCAATACATACACTCGATATTGCGCACCTGTTTGAGAAAATCGTTATTTCAAGCGAGATTAAAATGGTTAAACCCGACCCAAGAATTTATCTATACACACTGAAGCTACTTAATACATCTGCGGACCAATGCATCTTCGTTGATGATCGGCTATCGAATGTACAAGCAGCTGAAGCACTTGGAATAAAAAGCTTTTTGTTCAAGACTACTGATGAATTTCGCACACAGTTTACAAAATATGTAAACGTTTGATCATGTATCACTTTCATTGATTGCGCTGATTAATTTGTCTTCGACTGATTGTTTTTTATTCTCAAAACGCTTTCGTTGAGGTTTGTGCGTCGTATTCTTTGCATCAATAATTTTTGCGAACATCATTCGACCCGCAGTTGTCTGAAGATTGCGAGTAAATTCGACACTTACGTTCTGATTACGAATCTTGCCAGCATTTTCTACGACAACAAGCGTACCATCGGGGAGATACCCCACGCCTTGATTCCGCTCCTGGCCTTTGCCTACAATTTTTATTTCTGCTTTCTCGCCGGGAATAGTCGTTGGCCGTAAACTCTGCGCGAGCTCATTTACATTCAGTACGCGGACGCCTTCAATCTCAGCCACCTTAAGCAGATTAAAATCAGTTGTGAATAACATGGCACCTTGTTTCACTGCCAGTTTAACCAACTTTTCATCAACACCCGACTCAGATTTAATATCATCACCAACAATATCGACATTAACCTGACGGCTATCTTGAAGATCTTGGATAACTTGCAGCCCATACCTGGCTCGCTCACGCTTGAGATGGTCAGACTTATCAGCAAGCAGATGTAGCTCGGCTATTACGAATCTCGGTACGACGAGCTGCGTGGCAACAAAACCAGCACGCGCCACTTCAAGCACCCGTCCATCCATAAGGGCACTGGTATCGAGCAAGATGCGGCTACCCTTACCTTTGGGCATACGAGGAGCTAACCGG
>CAZNJH010000001.1:10469-37363 GCA_964573355.1 uncultured Candidatus Saccharibacteria bacterium
AGTAGGAACAGTATGTTATTCATGTATTATGCTTTCAGATATGTATTTAATGCTTCTTTTACTGATGACACTGACGACAGTATAGTTGATCTTTTTTCAGATTTCGGACCTATGGATTTTTTAAAACCTAAGTGTTTAACTTCTTTTAATCGCTGCTCGATATACGGAACGTGACGAACCTCCCCAGAAAGACCAACCTCACCAAACACCACTGCGTCGTCTTTAAGCTTCATACCTTTTGCTGCAGATGCTATCGCCATACAAACTGCTAGATCAGCTGCTGGTTCAGTAATTTTAATACCCCCAACTACGTTAATGTAGACATCGTGCTCGCTCAGATCAAGCTTGGTCCGACGCGTGAGTACAGCGGTCAGTAAGTTGAGACGGTTTAAATCAAATCCCGACGCTGCTCGCTTTGGATAACCAAATGATGTGCGATTAACTAACGCTTGAATTTCTACCAAAATCGGTCGCGTACCCTCCATTGCAGCCATGACAATCGAACCATCGGCGACTTGTCGTTCAGCAAGCAGCACAGCAGACGGATTGCTCACAGGCTCTAAACCTGACTCTTTCATATCAAAAATTCCGACTTCAGCTGTTGATCCAAAACGATTTTTAACAGCCCTGAGGACCTTAAAACCACCATAGCGATCACCTTCAAGATTTAACACCACGTCAACAAGATGTTCGAGTAATTTTGGTCCAGCAATACTCCCCTCTTTGGTAACGTGACCCACAACAATTAAGGTGGTTCCTGACTGTTTTGCAGCCTGTGTTAATAAGTACGTACTGTTTGTGATTTGGCTCACCGAACCAGGTGCGGAAGCAACCGATTGACACGAAACCGTTTGAATCGAATCAACAATGACTACTTGATATTCACTGGTTAAAATTGTTTGCGCGATATCATCACTGTTTGTTGAACTTGCTAAAAGTACGTGTTGATCGCGGGGTGCTATGCGACTAGCACGCAGACTCACTTGCTCAATTGACTCTTCGCCACTGATATATAATACCTTGTGCTTTTTTGCGAGTTGCGCTGCAAGTTGCATCAGTAATGTACTCTTACCGATACCAGGTTGCCCAGCAATCAAATTAACGCTCCCCGAAACAAAACCACCGCCCAGGACCGTATCGACATCGCTGACACCTGTTTTTTGACGTCCAATTGTCTTCGCCTCGTTAACTACACCTATCAGTTGCGGTTTAAGTGCCGAGCCTTTGATAGCGGCAAGTGCTGCGTCTTTACTGGCAGGAAGCTCTTCAACAAGACTATTCCAGGCCCCACAGGTACTACATCGGCCTGCCCATTTACTATGACGAGCACCACATTCTTGGCACACAAATTGTACGCTACTTTTTGCCATAGCTCTTAGTATACTCTATTCAATTTGCGATATCGTACAAACGGACACAACAGACATTCAGGTGATTACAAAATTTGTTGATAGGTGCTATCGAGCTCTTTCACGAGTTCATTTTGTGTTGCCGCGAGCGCATTTCGCTTCGCCACAATTTCGTTATAATCTTCTACAATTTGCTTCAGTGTACCAACATCAGCGTTAAAGTTTCGCACCAGCTGATTGTAGAGTGGCACCGTTTGATTGTATTCATCAACCTGATTTCCAGACTTTAGCTGATCAAGCTTTGCTTTTTCACGCTCAATTGATCGCTGCTGTTCAGATAGTTGCAATTCTAATTGATCCTTTTGGGTCACCAAGGACTGCAGCTGAGTGTCATATGCTTTAATTTTCTGCTCGACTGCCTGAAACGTTTCTGCGTACTGCTTAGCATAGGTAACAATTTTGGCGCGGTCGTTAAAATAAATGCGATAGTGCGATTCAAGCGGCTCCGGGAGCACAGCAATCTCTGTGCCTAAAATAGAATGTAGCTCGTTTTCAACTTGCCCTGGTTCGGTCCGCTTATACTGCTCGATCGTAGCATTAAAACGCTCGTCTTGAATCGAGGCAGCCGCAGTACGTAACTGTTGGTTTAGTGCGTTCTTCTCTTTACTTGAAAGCCGTTCATACACTGCATGAAGCAACTCGTGGGCGGCTGTGACCTCTTTTACCCCTGCTAATCGTTCGTCAGTTACGTTGTAAACATAAAACCGCTGGCGAGTATAACAGCCAAGAACTATGCTTTGCTCTCGTGTGACAGAACTGCAAGCTGTATTAAATCTAAATGCGTTCAGCACTTCAGGTCGACTTGCCTTAAACAAGAACCGCCCTTTGTCAGTCAAATCAAGCTTCGGTAACAACGTGAGCGATTCAGCTTCCAGCGGCGTACGATACGCTACGTATTGGTCTTTCACATACTGCCAGTTCGTATACCCCCACACTGCTGCCATAGTTACAGCAAACACTACCAGAACTACACCCAAGCGTCGTTTCATACACTTATTGTATCGTACTTCTTGCGAAGAAAGTACCGACCATACCTCACATATATCACCGTGCAGGTTGTGGTTGTTTGGATAACTTTGAGCTTGAGACAAACGTAACTTGTACTCCATCCTTATGGGGTTTGACTTCAATAATGGCGTTCGGTGATAAACTTCCCGCTATGATGGTTTCCGCAATCTGATCTTCAACTTCGTCTTGCAGCACCCGTCGCAACGTCCTAACACCAGTTTGTGGTCTATAGCCTTTTTTAAGTAGCACGCGCTTTGCACCCAGTGAGATACGAAGATCAAGTTGATGGTCTTCTCGCAATCTCTGCCGTAATTCTTCAATCTGAAGATTCAAAACCTGTAGCGCCTCTTTGTTTGTTAAGGCGCGGAAGATCACGACCTTATCGATTCGATTAATCAACTCTGGTCGCATAACAGTTTTGAGCTCCTCAAGGACACGCTCTTTGTTTTCTTCATGCATGTCATCAAGATCAGTTTGCTCGCTTTCACTACTTACTCGAAAACCAAGTGTGGACTCACGCTGCAACTGCTCAGCACCGATGTTGCCAGTCATAATGATAACCGTATTGGTAAAATCGACACTCCGACCCTTTGCATCGGTCAGCACGCCATCTTCGAGGATCTGTAGTAACATATTGAACAAATCAGGATGCGCTATTTCAATTTCATCAAATAGAATCAGGCTATACGGATTACGTCGAACTTTATCTGTTAACTGACCACCTTCTTCATAGCCAACATAGCCAGCCGGCGCACCAACTAATCGTGCTGCGGTGTGTCGTTCCGAAAATTCGCTCATATCAATTTTTATAAGCGCATCTTCACGATCATATAGCTCGCGCGCCAAGACGCGTGCAAGCTCAGTTTTACCTACACCTGATGGCCCTAAAAATACGAATGATCCAATTGGCCGCGTGCGTGCACTTACACCGGATCGATTGCGACGTATTGCTCGAGAAACCGCTTGCAGTGCTTCGGATTGGCCTATCACATATTTGCTCAACGTTTTTTCGAGGTTCAGCAAATATGACGCCTCTTTCTTTAGTATCTTTTGGGTTGGAATTCCGGTCATAGATGAGACTGCGCTGGCTAAATCATTCTCGGTCATGGTTAATCGATTTCGACTTTTACCTCGCCGTTTTTCAAGTGTGTTTTCAAGTTCGGCGAGCTTAGCCTTGTGCTGTGCGGCTACTTCAAAGTTTTCGTGGAGAACTGCTTCTTCCATACGATGTCGACAAAGCTTAATCTCCTTGATCACTCGTCGTTGCGCGTCTGGTATATGCGACCGTTCAACGCGGATATGCGCGGCTGTCTCATCAAGCAAATCGAGTGCCTTGTCTGGCATAAATCGCTCACTCATATAACGATCGCTCAATCTAACCGTCTGCTCAACAACCGCATCATCGATGCTCACGCCGTGGTGCGCCTCGTACTTAGCTTTCAGTCCTTGCAAAATTGCTATCGTTTCTTCAATACTTGGCGGCAGTACTTCAACACTTTGAAACCGTCGTTCAAGTGCTGCGTCTTTTTCGATGCTTTTTTGATATTCATCTATGGTTGTGGCACCAATTACACGCATGGTACCCCGAGCCAATACGGGCTTAAGAATATTTGCTGCATCGAGGGCGCCTTCGGCAGCACCAGCACCAACAAGTAAATGAATCTCATCAATAAATACAATAACATTGGTGTCGGCGGCAATCTCTTGCATAATCGCCTTCAGCCGCTCTTCAAACTCTCCGCGATACTTTGTTCCGGCAATCATACTTGCTAAGTCCAACATTATCAGCCGTTTATCAAGCAGATTTTCGGGGACATTTTCCTCAGCAATACGCTGAGCTAGGCCCTCAACAATTGCTGTCTTACCAACACCTGGCTCACCTATAAGTACTGGGTTATTTTTTGTGCGGCGCGACAAGATCGTAATAACTCGTCGCAATTCTTTGGCCCGTCCAATCACGGGATCTAGTCGACCCGCTTTCGCCTCAGCTGTTAGATCAGTACCGAAGAATTCGAGTGCGCTTTGCGCTTTTTTATTTCGTGGTTTTTTCGTGGATGTAGATTCCTCAAATTCAAACCGCTGCTGGTTAAGATAGTTTTCAAGTTCACTCGTTAAGTCGTTCACATTAATATTCATATCGCGTAGCAGCACATTGGCGCGAGCATTTTTTTGTATCAATATGCTGTACAAAATATGCTCGGTCCCACAGTAATCCTGGTTGAACTCTTTCGCAATCTCCCAGCTTGTACGCAGTGTCAGTTTTGCAGCTTCACTCAATCCCTTGCTGTTTGCGAGATTAATCACCAATGCTTTCGGAGTAAGCTTAAGAGCAGTTCGTGCCCGGTCAAGTGTCACGCCGGATGTTTCTAATAGCTTGGCGCCAATTGATCCGTCCTGACTCAACACACCAAGCAGAATATGCTCAGTCCCGATATATGCACTACCAAAGCCACGAGCAATACCCTCGGCATGCTGTAGGCTCAGTCGCGCATTTTCGGTCAACCGAGTGAAAAATTCTTGAAAATCTTTTGCAGAATGCATGCTTCCATTGTAGCACTTAGCACTCCAAACGCAAGAGTGCTAAATTGATATTACGAGCATATTACTTATAGTCCTAGGCATCGTGTGGGCAGATAAAATAGTAGTCTTGCAACCCCTGCTCTTCATCGCAACCTTCACACTTGTCAAAAATTGTGAGTACTCGCTGCGCGCCGACGTCTCGTTGCAAGCTTCGATCAGCATCAACGAGCGCCCAAAGATCATGATCACATTCAGCTACAGCCTCCTCCTGAAGCGCGGACAATACAACATAAGAACCTGTGCGCACGGTGTTTGGTGCAGCCGATGTCATATATTCACCACACCGCTGCTTGCAGTAGTCTGGAACACCATCATAATTAACGCTATTGTACCAATATGCACCTTCACCAAGAGGGCACGTGCCGGGTACACCACTTGCACCTTTCGACGATTGCGCTGACATACAATTTCTCTATTCGCCGTGCTCTTCGATTGCGCCCAGCAAGCCGGCTTCAATGTCGTCACGACGTTTCGGTTTGACTGGTTTTTTCGTAGCTGGTGCCTCTTCGGCTACAGGCGCTTCTTTGGGAGCAGCTTCAGCCACTTCTTGGCGAGCAGCAGTTCCAGCTTCGATATCGAGTTCATAGCCGGTTAATTTACTGGCGAGTCGTACATTCTGACCAGCCTTTCCAATAGCGATGGAAAGTTGCGATTGGTCGACAATAACCTTTGCGTGTTTTGCTTTTTCATTCAACTCCACACGAATTACCTCTGTTGGAGACAGCGCATTTTTGATATACGTTTCAGTGTCGTCAGCAAATGTTATAATATCAATTTTCTCTTGGTCGCCAATTTCATTCATCACAGCCTGGACTCGCGTACCATGCCCACCCACAAAAGTACCAACAGGATCCACACCTTGCACTGTTGAAGCCACTGCAAGCTTGGTACGCATACCAGCTTGTCGTGCAATACCTTTAATTTCGACTGCTCCGGATTCCATTTCAGGAACTTCTTGCCTAAAAAGATACTCGATGAATGGTTCGTTTGCCCGAGAAAGCACCAGCTGTGGCCCTCTGTTTCCACGCTCAACATCCTTCAAGAACACTTTTAAGCGAGAACCAACACCGTAGTATTCACCTGGAATTTGCTCACTCGCAGGTAAAATACCAGTCGCTTTTCCAAGGTCAATCCGTACCACTCGTGGCTCAACCCGTTGCACAGTTCCAACGATGACCGTTCCAATTTTGTCTTCGTACTCTTCCATAATAATTTCGCGCTCGGCCTCACGAAGTCGTTGTAAAATAACCTGTTTCGCTGTTTGTGCAGCAACACGTCCGAACGTTGTAGGATGTGCCGCTTCGGTTATAACATCACCAACTTTGGCATCTTTTTTATATTTCTTAGCTTGCTCGACGGTTAGCTGCTGGGCATCGTTCTCAACAGCATCATCTTCAACCACATCGTAACTAGTAATTGCCGTTACATCGCCGGTATTTTGATTTAACTGGACGCTTACATTCTGTTCTCGTTCACCAAAATCTTTACGGTATGCGGCTGCTATTGCCTGCTCGACAGCTTCATGAACAATATCTTCTGGCAAGTTCTTTTCCTCGGCGAGCACCTTGATTGCTGCTACCAATTGTTTAATTTGTAATTCCATATTTATTTCCTTTCATTTTTACTTCAAATCGTATGGTCTCTGTATGAAAAATTCCGACCACTGTGGCCGGACTGAACTTAGTATACCACAGCTACGCAAAAAGACATAATGACATAATACAGTGTGTAAACGGGATTTTCGCGATATTTTATATCTTGCACACGCATAGCTTATACTGGCACTATGTTTACACAACTTTATTCTCAATTTAACCCATCACACTACGATCTTACAATCAATATTAATCATGATGCAATGAGCTTTCAGGGCAGTGTTACCATCACAGGAGCTATGCCTAAGTCATCGAAACAAATTCAACTTCACGCCAAAGACCTTATCATCAACAGCGCGACCGTAAATGATGAGCTCGCTCAAACTGAGTGTACAGACGACCTATTAGCTGTGCGTGTGCCAACTGATATACCAGTAGGTGATGTACGCCTTACACTCGAATTCAGTGGCATAATCACTGATGCAATGCATGGCATGTATCCCTGCTACTTCAATCATAATGGTGTGCAGAAAAAGTTAATCGCAACACAGTTTGAAAGTCATCATGCTCGCGAAGTATTCCCGTGTATTGATGAACCTGCTGCCAAAGCGACTTTCGCCCTGACGCTCGTAACTAATCAGGATGAAACGGTACTCTCAAATATGCCTCCTATGGAAACTACGGTAGAAAATAGCAAGAAGACAACCGTCTTCGAAACCACACCAAAAATGAGCACCTACCTCCTTGCCTTTGTGTGTGGTGATATGGTTAAAAGAGAGGCCACAACAAAAGATGGTGTTGTTGTACGCTGCTGGGCGAGTGCCGCCCAAAATGAAAACTGGCTGGACTATTCGGTAAAAGAAACTGTTGCTTTGATAGAATTTTATAATGATTATTTTGGCGTTGCATACCCACTCAGCAAGTGCGACCAAGTAGCATTGCCAGATTTTGAAAGTGGTGCTATGGAAAACTGGGGACTCATCACTTATCGTGAGACGGTACTTCTGTCAGATCCAGCCAATCCATCATTGTCTACCCTACAATATATTACCCTCGTCGTTGCACACGAACTTTCACATCAGTGGTTTGGTAATCTCGTGACTATGAAGTGGTGGGACGATTTATGGCTGAACGAAAGTTTCGCCAATATGACAGAGTACCTTGCAGCAGATAAGCTTCATCCAGAATGGCAGATCTGGGAAGAGTTTGTGGCTCAAGATGTTGCTTCTGCGACCAATCGAGATGTCTATAAAGACGTGCAAGCCGTTCGAGTTGCAGTGAATACACCAGAGGAAATTCATACACTCTTTGATCCATCAATTGTATACGCTAAAGGTGGTAAACTTCTTAAAATGCTGCACGCTCTAGTTGGCGATGATGCCTGGAGGACTGGACTTAAGCACTATTTTGAAACACACCAATACGGCAATACAACACGAGACGATCTATGGAAAGCACTTGAGACGGCAACCCCCATTAATATCGCGGCACTCATGAATACGTGGATAGATCATCCAGGCCAGCCGCTTGTGACAGTCTCGCAACAAGCAAAAAATCTCAACCTAAAACAAGAGCGTCTACTGCTCGACGGCACAGACACCAGTACTCTCTGGCAGATTCCGCTTCTTTCAGCATCAACACCTGATCTTTTGAAGACTCGAAGCGAAACTTTTCAACTAGAGACGAGTGATATCGCTCGACTGAATCAGTCGGGTATTGGTCACTATATCGTTCATTACACCGAAGATCATCAAACAGCTGCGATGACTCGTTTTCTCGCTGATCCCAAGCTGTCGAGCGAATGGAAGATAACCTACCTCAATGGATTGGTTATGCTTGCTCGATACGGTCGCATTTCTCTTGATCAAGCACTTGAGAGTATAAAAAATAATACAAGCGAACCGCGTGCAGCGGTTTGGTCACATATTGCAGGCATCCTCGGCAGTGCCCGTATGATTATAGAGGGCGACGAGTCGCTTGAAGCAGTCCTCAAGGATCTAACGTACAACCTAAGCAGTCACCAACTCCACAGACTCGGCTGGGAATACAAAACTGATGACCCAAGTAACACAACACATCTGCGGACAACATTGATTGGACTCGCAATTGCAAGCGAACACATGGACGTTATAAAACAGGCTCTCGCTCTCTACAACAGCGCTCCCGCTGAACAGCTTCCTGCAGAAATTAGATCAATGCTCCTCGGCGTGGCGGTTCGTTATGGAAATATGACAGATTTTAATACGCTCATTGAACTCTACAAAACTTCAGTTAATGCAGATTTTAAAAATGATATTACCGCTGCGCTGTGCTCAACACGAAAACCAGCGCAAGCAAAAATACTCACAAAACTTATGCTTGATACATCCGTTGTTAAAACTCAAGATACCATCCGCTGGTATATTTACTTACTGAGAAACCGGTATGTTCGACATGTTGCGTGGGATTGGTTAACGACAAACTGGGAGTGGGTGATGCAACAGTTCGGTGGTAGCAAAAGCTACGACGATTTTGCTCGCTATAGTGCGTCAATCTTCAACACAGCAGAACAATTAAAGCAATACGTAGACTTTTTTGAGCCCAAAGCCCATGATGCCGCGCTGCAGCGAGCAATCAAAATTGGAGTGAATGAAATAACTGCTAAAAGCGCGTGGCGAAAGCGCGATGCAACCCAAGTTAAGCAGTGGCTCCTTAAATACTCTCAAGAAAATTAGCAATCGAATAATTTACGACGTAGTTTAAGAAAATTCGCGTAGCAACTGCTGCACGGGTTTATAGTTGATCCGATGAAGCGGCAATACACCATACTCTTTGAGCGCACTCAAATGCTGTTTAGTACCGTAGCCTACGTGTGATTCAAAACCATACTGAGGATACTTTTGGCCAACTTTTGCCATATAGGTGTCTCTTGCTACCTTAGCAATGATCGATGCAGCCGAAACAGCAGGTACACTGGCGTCAGCTCGTACGAGTGTGGATATATTTGCACAGATAGTTTGGCATACATCCTGCTTAGCTTTGTTGTGACAAAAAAAATGGTCGAGATAGTTAATATTACCATCAATAACAACCTGACTGTTTTTCTTAACGAGTCCAGATGCTGCCCGTTGCATAGCAAGTCGCACCGCTTCGGTTAGTCCTAGCGCATTTATCTCGCGTGGCCACACCCAGCCAATCCCAATGTGCGAGGTCTCATTTTTAATCAACTCAGCAATATGTACCCGTTTTTTCGAACTAAGCAGTTTTGAGTCAGCTAAATCTGCAATATGTACTGGTGCTTCAAATCCAACAGCTGCAGCAACTAATGGCCCCGCCCAGCAACCTCTCCCGACTTCATCAATGCCAATAAGCATAGAGTTAGTGTATCAAAAAACCGCCAATATGGCGGCTTTGACAGCTCATTGAAGCAGCTACTCTGCTTTTGCTCGATCACCGAGTTTCTCGGCAATTTCAGCTTCTTTAGTGGCTTCAGCTTCAGCTTTTTGAGCCGCTTGTGCTTCATGCTCTTGTTTTTGCTCTTCATGAATTCGAGCAAGCTCAGCTTCGGCTTCTGGGTCAGTTACATCATTAACTGCTTTCTTATCAAAATCTACGGCGGCAAGTCGCGCGCTCTTACCACTTCGCTTACGCATATATGTCAGGTAATTACGGCGCACCTTGCTTCGTTTTGTTACCTCAATTTTTTCAACCAAAGGGCTGTGGAGTAAGAAGCTCTTTTCAACCCCTACGCCACTCGCAATGCGACGAACAGTAATACTACTCGTCATGCTACCTTTGCGATCCGTTCTAATAACAAGCCCTTCGAATACCTGCACACGCTCTTTGCTGCCTTCTTTAATACGCTGGTGAACACGAACGGTGTCACCACTACGGACGTCAACAACCTGTTTTTTCTTAAAACTGCTCTCAATTTTTTCAATTAATGCGTACATAACTTGACCACTCTACCTTATTATTACTATTTTTGCAATTACGATACATTGTATCACATCTGTTAAACTTCAACAAGCTTAATTGAATTTGATATCAGAAGTGTTCAGCTATTCTTTAAATCTTCTTATTCGTCAATAGTCTATACTGTTATTTATGGATGATATACAACAACAAGCATTAGAGAAACATAAATCCTTACGGGGAAAAATTGAAGTGACATTGAAAGATCAGCTTGATGAGCTTGATAAATTAAAGCTGTATTATACGCCTGGTGTTGGTGCGGTTAGCTCGTATATAGCAGCCCATCCGACAGAAGCTCGAGAGTACACATGGCTCAATAACTCAGTTGCGGTTATATCAGATGGGTCAGCGGTGCTCGGTCTCGGCAATATTGGACCACTTGGAGCACTACCTGTCATGGAGGGCAAGTGCATGCTCTTTAAACAGTTCGCCAATATCGATGCCGTACCTATCGTGCTTGATGTGCACTCAGCTGATGAGATCGTTGCTACTGTACGGGCAATTGCACCGAGTTTTGGCGCAATCAATCTTGAAGATATTGCGGCACCAATATGCTTCGAGGTTGAGGAGCGACTCAAAGAAGTCCTGCAAACTCCAATTATGCATGATGACCAACACGGAACCGCAGTTGTGGTACTCGCTGGTCTTATCAACGCCATGAAAGTTGTCAAAAAAGAACTATCCAAATGCAAAATCGTACTTGTTGGAGCTGGTGCGGCAGGCGTTGCAATTGCAAGACTGCTACACAAGTATGCAGCTCCTGAAATTATTGCCGTCGACAGTAAGGGAATCATTGAACCAAGTCGAACTGATTTAAATTCGGAAAAGCGACTATTACTCGACTTTGGGTCTGATCTTCAGCCAGGGCCACTTGCTGACGCTGTTCAAGGTGCCGATATTTTTATTGGTGTTTCACAGCCAGGATTGTTAACGCCCGCGATGGTACAAACAATGGCAAAAGATTCAATAATCTTTGCGCTCGCAAATCCCACTCCAGAAATCTTCCCTGATGAAGCAAAGCGTGCTGGTGCCGCAGTTGTAGCAACAGGCCGCAGTGATTTTCCCAATCAAGTGAACAATGCGCTCGCCTTCCCTGGAATTTTCCGAGGAGCTCTCGATAATCGAGTTACTAAGATCACTGACGAACATAAAATTGCCACAGCAGAAACCATAGCACATTTTGTTACCATGCCCACACCAGACGAAATTATTCCTTCAATTTTTGCAAAAGACCTTACAGCAAAAATTGCAGATCAAATTAGATAACTCGATTTATCTCTTCTATCGTTGTCTCGCCCGCGAGCACTCGCAAAAGTCCCGCCTGATACATTGTAATCATGCCCTGCTCCATGGCCTTGGCTTGGATCATATCTGAGGTAGGGATGTGGTACGGATCACGGAGCATAGCCTGAATTTCCGGGGTAACAATAAAGTCTTCAATGATACTGATTCGCCCTTTATAGCCAAATGGATTTTCTTCTGATTTTCCTGGTTTGAACAAGGTTATTTTTGCCAGATCAGGGACTTGAATATCTTTGGGCAAATTCTTAAGATTTTCCCGAATGTGATTCTGTATTGCTTCGTCCGGCTCATAGGCTTGCTTGGTTTTATCATCAAGCCGACGTACTAACCGTTGGCTAATAATAAGCTTGACCGAGGAAATCAAAATTGGATTAACACCAATCATGTCAATCATACGAGTAAATGCCTCAGAAGCATTGCCAGCATGGAATGTTGAAAGCACCAAGTGACCTGTAACGGCGGCCTGTAGCGCGGTACGAGCGGTGTCAACATCACGAATTTCTCCAACCATAATAACATCAGGATCAAGACGCATAACTGCACGAAGTTTATTTGCGAAACTATCACCTTGACGGCTATATACAGGTATTTGGCTCATGCCGTCTAGCCCATACTCAACCGGGTCTTCGAGGGTTATGATCTTATTCTTTGGATCATTCAATTGCTGCAAAATTGAATACAAGGTGGTGGTCTTACCTGATCCCGTAGGCCCCACCATAAGCACCATTCCATGCGGGTGAGAGACGACTTCGTCAATCGGCTTACGTTCGCGTTCATTTAAGCCAAGGTTGTCGAGTCGCAGTAATGCGGTGTCCATATTGAATAGACGAACGACAGCATCTTGTCCATACAGTGTCGGTACAGTTTCAATACGCATATTTAGTATCTTCTCTGTGCCGTCTTCTTTAATAATTCGCTGACTTAAGTGTCCGGTTTGTGCATCTGGTGCCGAAGTAGATATACCGGCCTTAACAGCAATCGATTGCTGCAACTGACGATACTTTTGGTGAGATATTACCGCAATGAGATGCAGCGCACCGTCTAAGCGAAAGCGAATCCGAACACCCGCACGAGCGGTCTCAAGATGAATGTCTGAAGCCTCTAGTTTATCGGCTTGGGTAATAACGTAGTCAAGTATGTCATCAGAAAGTACCCCCTCTAAGGTCTGCGATACTTGCTGCACGTTGTCACTTGAGCCTTCGTGACTGACCGTGATGTCATCGTAATGCACCTCCTTGGGCGGATCAAATCGCAGCATGAATTCTTTGAAACCTTGGTTGCTGATCATTACAAAATCGATAAGCTTATCGTTAAAACGATCACGCAGCTTGGTAAGCATCGGCTGAGGCGTACCGATTGTTATCGCAAATGTGTAACCGCTACCGCGATCATAAAGTGGTACGAGCTTAGAATCATACATCTCTTGATTTGTAAGAACGCCAGTTACCAAAGAAACATCCTGAAGTGTGCGGCTATCAAGGTAGGCGATCTTTAACAGATCGGCTCGTTTCTTAGTATTCATCTCTTCATTTTCACGAAATTTAAGATGATCTGCGGCATCGTTGAAAGACATATCACAATTATACTGGAAAGCACGAGCGTTTTACAGAGAAGAATATATTCAAGCGTTTGGTATTTTACCTTGCATGCTTCATTATAGTGATTATGCAGATTACGCTTGTCGCACATAACATTCGCAGCGCACATAATGTTGGTGCATTTTTTAGAACCTGCGATGCTCTTGGTGTTCAAAATATTCTTTTCAGCGGCTACACTCCGTATCCGACATTTGAAGGAGATACTCGCATGCCCCACTTTGCTGACAAAATCACACGGCATATTCACAAAACAGCGCTTGGCGCAGAAAGCTCAGTTAATTTTGCGTATCATGAGACGATTGAATCAGTACTCTCACTACTTAAAGAGCAACACTCCGTCACCATAGCGCTCGAACAATTCCCAGGAAGCCTCTCGCCAGTTGAGTGCGCACAGCAGTTACAAAATACAGTCTACAATGATCGGCCGGTTGCACTTATTATTGGGAATGAAATTCACGGCGTAGACGATTCTGTATTAAAAAATGTTGATATGATCATGGAAATACCAATGCTTGGTGTAAAAGAATCGCTGAATGTTTCAGTTGCAACTGGAATTGCATTGTATACGCTTACTACGACTTAATCGCCACACATTCAGGTTCAAAATATTCATGCAGACGATGTGTGAGCTCTTCTTTGATAGCAATTTTAAATGGCATTCTCAACGCTGTTTTAGAATTATTCTCGCCAAGTACAAGTATCAGCTCGTCATCCCCCGGGTGCTCTGAAGCAACCTTCTTGAGGGCACGTAGTTTTTCGTTATCATTTGGATCCTTAAGGTGTACAAAAAGTTTTGGCTGTGTTGGAGCTGGTGGTCCAGAGCTAGAAATAAGTGGCGGCAATCCAGAGGGCTTATCTTTTTTACTTGATGGCGAAGAACCTTTTGGGGGTTTCGGTTTTTTACCCCGTGCTTGATAATTTTTTGCATCAGCTTCTGACACAATATTTGCTTGGTCGACAATCAATTTCAGTTCCTGGCCAATCGTGCCGTCTCGATCCTTGTAGTTAACTTTACCTTTAGCAAGCACTACCTGATCCTGCTGCCACACTGAGTTTAATTTTTCATACACACCTGGAAAAACAATGAGTTCACATTCACCCGATTTATCCTCTAGCTTCACGAATGCCATTTTTGAACCAGTCTTTGTGGTAATAGAACGAACTGTTGTTACCACACCACCAAGCGTAACAGTTTTGCCTTCCATGGTGTCGTTGACTTCGCTCATAGCCAATGCATTTTCTTCTAAATATTCACCAAAACCGTCAAGTGGATGTCGACTGAGATACAATCCAAGCAGCTCTCGTTCAGCAAGCAACATATCGTGTTCCTTCATTTGTTCTGGTGCTTTTTCAAACTTAAATTGTGGCGCAATACTCGGTGCCGCACCATCAATGCCGCCAAATAAATCTGCTTGATTGGTCTCTTTTTCTTTATGCAGTTTTGAACCAAGCGCTAACAAAGCATCGAGATTAAACAAAAGGTCACCACGGCTTTCGTACAGCGAATCAAACGCACCAGATTTAATCAAACTTTCCCACGTTTTACGGTTCACTTTTCTGGTATCGACACGCTCGACGAAATTAAGCGGGCCTTTGAATTCACCACCATCTTCTCGAACTCGTATGATTTCTTCGACTGCACCCACGCCAACATTTTTGATTGCACTCATACCAAAGCGAATTTGATTCTTATTTTTGACTACACCAAATTCTACGAAAGATTCATTAACATCTGGCAGCAAAACTTCTATACCCATATGTCGACATTCGTTAATCTCGATTGCAAGTCGGTCGATATCATCAGCATCGCTTGTCATTAATGCCGCCATGAATGCATCTGGGTAGTGAGCTTTAAGATAGGCAGTCCAATACGCAATTAGCCCGTAGCACGCCGCATGCGATTTATTGAAACAGTAATTTGCAAACTCTTCGAGCTGATCCCAGAACTTTTCCGCCACTGCTTTATCTGCACCACCGACCTTTATGGCACCTTCAACAAAATCGACTTTAACTTTACGCATTAAATCAATATTCTTTTTACCAACTGCTTTTCTGAGGGTATCAGCTTGACCACCTGTAAAGCCGCACCACTCTTTAGAAATTTGCATAAATTGCTCTTGGTAGACCAATATACCATAGGTATTTTTAAGAGAGTTTTCCATGCCCGGATGAAGGTATGATATGTTTTTACGACCATGTTTTCGGTCAATAAATTCACTAATAAACTGCATCGGACCAGGGCGATATAATGCGACCATGGCGATGATGTCATCAAATACAGTAGGCTTTAGTTCACGCAAGTAGCGTTTCATGCCTGCAGATTCAAGCTGGAACACTCCTGTGGTATCACCTTTTTGAAACAGTTCGAATGTTTTTGCGTCTTCAAGTGGAATTTCAGAGGGCTCAATGCTCACTTTGTACACGGCTTTGATAATTCGAATGGCATTTCGTAAAATCGTCAGGTTTTTTAGTCCCAAAAAATCCATTTTAAGTAGTCCGAGCTCTTCAACTGGCCCCATTGGGTACTGGGTTGATATCACGTCTTGCTTTGTGCCATCATCAAGCAGAACCTGCTTTTGCGCTCGTTCAAGTGGGATAAATTTTACGATTTCATCTGGCGCGATCACAACGCCGGCCGCGTGCACACCATGCGAACGAACAGTACCTTCAAGACGAACCGCAAGATCGATGACACGCTTAGCAGTTGGGTTGTTTTCGTATTCTCTTCGTAAATCGTGATCTTCAACAATACTTTTAGCAAGGGGGATATGACGACCCTGCACTGGTGGTGGAACAAGCTTCGAAAGCTTGTCAGCTTCGGCATACGGAACTTGCAGCACCCTCGCCACGTCCCTGATAGCAGCACGAGCAGCCATAGTACCAAACGTCACAATATTTGCCACCCGGTCAGCGCCATACTTCTGAGCACAGTACTGAATCACCTCATTACGTCTCGTATCCTGGATGTCGATGTCTATGTCAGGCATGCTAATACGATCAGGATTCAAGAACCGCTCAAACAGTAGATCATACTTAATCGGGTCAAGCTCCGTGATACGAAGTGCATAGGCGACGATTGAGCCGGCTGCAGAGCCACGTCCGGGACCAAAAATAATTCCTTGATCTTTACCCCAAATTATAAAATCCTGCACAATTAAGAAATAGCCATTGAAGCCCATTCTGTCGATAACACCGAGTTCAAACTCGATGCGTTCAACAATTTCATCAGGCACAATACTTTTTGCTTCTTCGTAGGTAATTTTCTTTGATTTTGCTTCATCAACCTCACAATAGCGCCACACCACACCACGATAAACCAGTAGATGCAGATATGATTTTTCATCAAAAGGTTTCGGTACTGGAAACTTTGGAATTAAAATTTTGCCAAACTCAAAGTTGAGCTCACATCGATCAGCGATTGCTTTAGTATTAGTGATTACTTCAGGGTGATCCGTACCCCAGCGCTTGATAATTTCAGTTGCCGATTCAACATGTAGAGGATAATCTTTTAGGCTCATCCTGTCTTGGTCGGCCAAAAATGAACCGGTGCCAACGCATAACAACGCTTCGTGCGCCTCTTGGTCTTCGTGTTTAAGATAGTGGGCGTCACAGGTGACGACCACTGGGATATCAAGCGTTTTCCCAAGCTCAAGCACACCTTCGTTAACGGTTTGCTGTTCACTACTATGAATTGGGTTTTGAGGATGACCGTGATCTTGAATTTCTAAATAATATCGGTCACCAAAAATTGACTTGTACCAGCTGGCAACCTGAGTTGCATCTTCCATACGGCCATCTTTAACCGCCTGTCCAACCTCACCCCCCATGCAGGCACTGAGTACAATCAAGCCCTCATTATACTTTTCAAGCAGATCATGATCTACACGCGGGTAATAATAGTACCCGTTTAAATTAGCCTCGGAAGAAAGCCTCATTAAATTCTGATACCCCACCATGTTCATTGCAAGAATAATAAGATGAAATCGAGCTTTATCTTTTTGTGGATCTTTATCAGTATGTTTACGTGATGCAACATATGCCTCTATACCAATCAACGGCTTAATACCGGCTGCTTTTGATTGTTTGTAAAAATCGATTGCACCAGACAACGTCCCGTGATCGGTTATGGCCACCGCTTGCATGCCATCTTCTTTGATGTATTCAACAAGTTTTGGAACTTTTGTAAGACCATCAAGTAGGCTGTACTGAGTATGATTGTGTAGGTGCACAAAATCACTGTTGCTAAGCGTTGGTTTTCCTCCCATATTACATCTATTATACAGTACAGCCAGCTAAACGGACGGCTTCGAGTTATACTGGTACGTACTCATGTATATGATAAAACGGCTACAATTAAACCATGTGCGCTCTCATACGCGCGCAGATTTTACGTTTACAGGTGGTATGAACGCCATCGTTGGCCCAAACGGCAGCGGCAAAACAACGATCCTTGAATCGCTTTATACACTGTTGCGAGGGAGTAGCTTTAAAGGAAGTATTGCTGAAATCGCTCAATATGGTTCGTCTACATTTCGTATGCAACTCGAACTGCACGCAGAAAAACGCCAGCAACAACGTGCTCTTGGATTTCAGCAAGTAGAAGAAGCCTCACAAAAGAAATGGCAGATTGACGGATCAACTTCCGCAAGACTACCTTTAGCTCGTCGCCTGCCAGTCGTGTTGTTTGAACCTGATCTTGCACGATTGATTAGCGGTGGCCCTGAAAGACGAAGATCTTATTTAGATCAAATCGCTGCGCAACTTGATATAGAAGTTGCTATCGCCCAGAACCGCTTCGAACGTACGCTGAGGCAACGCAACCAACTTCTTAAACAACTTCGAGAAAATAAAACTGCTATGCAAGATGAACTTTTTATATGGAATACGCAACTTGCGCGACTCAGTGAAACAATAGTTTCCGCCAGGTTCAGCGTGCTTGAATTGCTCCAAAAAGAAATTAGCAGTTACTATAAAGACCTTGGTGGGGTTGACTCTGTTTTGTTAAGCTATGCCAGCAAAGTGACCAATGAACCAAAAAACTATGCATCCCGACTTTTACAGTTTTTAGAAACAAGTGTGCCGCGTGACATCGTGCTCGGCTACACTGCATTTGGTCCACACCGAGACGATATAGCAGTACAACTCGCTAATCAACCGGCACTCGAACGAGCGAGTCGAGGCGAGGTTCGTACTCTAGTGATTGCACTCAAATTACTCGAAACCGAACTTCTATCAAACCACTTTGCAAAAAGCGGCATGCAACCAATCCTTTTGCTCGATGACGTATTGAGTGAGCTTGACCTTGTTCACCAAGAACGCGTGCTCGCAGGATTTAAAAATCACCAGGTATTTTTAACAACGACTGACGCACATGCGCTTACTCCAGGCGTACACACCATTGCCCTCTAAGTCATTCTTATTTATTCAATGAACGTTGGATATTTTGTGCTATATCGCTAACGAAAGGAACATCGTTAAATAGAGATAACCCCCACAAAATGATCGTCACCACGAGTGCAGCACCAATAACTGAGCCTACGCTAAAAAATATACCACGTAAAAAATTCTCAAAGTATAAACGCTTTTTACTTACATACCCTGCAGCCAACAAATATTCGAGTGCCTGAACTGCGGCTTTTTCATCAATCGAGGGCGTGCTAGTATGCTGTTTCTTCATCATTACTCAGTCCTTGATCAAGCATCGCTTCCGCTCCTTCGCGGTGGCTCAGCGTTTGTATTAATGGGGTCGATAGCGCCCCGTACAGCGCTAAACTAGCCAGTGCAACAGCTGTATCTGCTACCTTTTCGAGACATGTGCCAGCTGCTTCGTACATACCGAGCATGGGTTTTACTTTGTGACGTTTTTAACTTTTGTAGTTATTTTTTGCTTAAGTGCAGCGAGATCTTTGAGTAGTTGATCAATTGTAGCGTCATCATTGTCGTCATCGCCACTTTTAATTGAAGTGATTGCAGCTTTTACGCGATCTTTAAGTTCGTCAGCCTTTTTACTCAACTCTTCTGCTTCTTCTTTGGCTTTACCTTGTAGCTCTTTGGCTTTTAATTTTGCTTCTGAGGAGAGCTTACCCAATTCTTTGTGGGCATCTTTTAATTTTCGTTCAGCAGAACCTTTTAATTCACCGGCCTTGTTTTTGATATCTTCTCGAGTTTCTTTGCCACTCTTAGGAGCAGTTAAAAATCCGGTAACTACACCAGCTAATGCTCCGATTATAATTCCGAGACCAAATTTTTTACCCTTTGCCATACTACTTCCCTTTCTTATGATTCTTTACGGCTTTCTGCACTGATTCAAATACATATTTTCCGGCAACAGCTGGACTCATAAATTTAGAGATATTAGAAGCACTTTCCACTACCGTCTCTGCTTTAGCTGAAATCCGCTGAATCGACTTCACAACTTTAAGAATATATATAACGGTAACAATTGTCACAAGAATCGCTAAGGCGAGAAACGAACTGAGAATGATAACGAGTATTTCAAATGCATCCATATACCTATTCTATCACCCTCTGCACGTAACCGAAACCGCTATGATATCTTCAAGAGCTTTTTAATGACCTGTTGTGCAACACCAGGATTTGCTTGGCCTTTGGAATTTTTCATAACTTGCCCTACGAGATATCCGATCGCTTTGAGTTCACCGTTCTTAACATCTTCTGCGGCCTGAGTATTTTCTGCCAATACCTGGGCAACAATCTTTTCTATAGCCGCTTCATCTGAAACTTGCAGTAAATCTTTCTGCTTCGCGAGTGCACGCGGGTCTGCTCTTTTGGAAATAACTTCACCTAAAAGATCTTTTGCACTTGTAGAACTTAGGGCATTTTCATCGGTTAGTTGAGCTAATTTTAAAAGCTGCTCTTTTGCAGTGGCTACCTGGTCCCAGGTAATTATATGGTCAGCCACGAGCTTTAAAATATCGCCCGTTACCCAATTAGCAATTATTTTAGCCTCCGTTTTGTTCGAGTCCACAATTGAAGTAACAAACTGAGCAACAACAGGTTCGTTGATTATAATTTCATTTTGAGACATAGAAATACCGAGAGCGGCAAGCGTCGCACGTAGTTCCTGTGGCATAACAGGGAGATGTTGCTTGAGCGTGTCAATGTATTCGTCGGTCAGTACAATTGGTGGCACATCAGGTTCGGGCATATACCGATAATCGTGGGCATCTTCCTTGGTTCGCTGCGAGAATGTTTTTTGCTTTGCATCATCCCAGCCACGAGTCTCTTGCACAATAGCGTGACCTTTTTCGAGTTGTTCAATTTGTCGTTCAATTTCAAACTCTACTGCTTTTTCTACTGCTTTAAACGAATTCAAGTTTTTTGTTTCTGTTCGCGTACCGAGTTCACTATTTTTACTAACTGAAACATTGACGTCAAAGCGCATATTACCATGATACAAATCAACATCACTCACATCGGCGTATTTCATCTGTAAGTACAGCGCCTTGGCATATGCCTTTGCTTCGGCGGCCGTATGCATATCCGGCTCCGAAACGATCTCGAGCAACGGTGTTCCAGCTCGATTTAGATCCACGAGGCTGTGATCTTTACCTGCTGGATGTGTTGATTTGCCCGCGTCCTCCTCCATATGGGCACGGGTAATACCAATCTTTTTTGATTCACCATCAACGAGGATTCCAACCCAGCCGCCTAGGATAATCGGCTCTTCAAACTGACTAATCTGGTACCCTTTGGGCAGATCAGGGTAGAAGTAGTGCTTTCTATCAAATTTCGAAAATTTTTGAGGAACAGTATTGAGCGCAAATGCAGCTTTAGCCGCCAAGTCAATCGCCGCCTTGTTTAAAACCGGGAGGGCGCCAGGCATCCCAAAGCTTACATGACCTACTGTTGTATTTGGCAGCTTACCTCGGGCATCATTTGGCTCTCCGGAAAAAAGCTTGCTCTTGGTTTTAAGTTGGACATGACACTCTATGCCAATGGTGGCTCGATACTGCTTTTTTATTGCTTCAGCTATCATAACGCCCCCAAGTCTTTCAATGCTTGCTTATAGAGTCGTAATGCTTTCTGGCACTCCATAGCAGAAGCTTGCATGTCCGGCTCGTGTACAATCCGATTACGAAGTTTATGTGCCCACCAAACTGCATTTACATTTTTAAACAAACCAGCCGCGTTGTGTAAGCGTTCTCCTAATGTAGCGCCTTTGACATGCGCCATTTTGAGTGCCTGGTCTATGAGTGCATCGGCATTAATAATCGCAGCCGAGTAGTTACTGTTGCGCTCAATCTTTTCCCAGTGACTATTAAAATATGCTTTATTCAACCGAGGTTTGCCTTTATGTGCAATCAGAATGATTACACCGACTAAAAGCACTAAAATTACCAACAGTGCAATTACACTAGAATTAATCATGCTAACTCCTCAAATATCTGAGCAAGTTGCAATAGCTCGTTATCTTTTCGTTGTGGCGCCATGAGCTGCAAACCAACTGGCAAACCATCGGCAACGCCACAAGGCACGCTGATCGCAGGGATACCCACCATACTCGGTCCTACCGTCATTATGTCACCTAAATACATCGCCAATGGGTCGGTGGTGTTTTCGCCAATTTTAAATGCAGTTGTTGGTGCAACAGGGCCCAGCAGGAAGTCAACCGTTTTAAAAACGTCGTTAAACTCATGTATAAGTTTGGTGCGAACAGTTTGTGCTTTCTTGTAATACGCATCGTAATAACCGCTCGAAAGTACATACGTACCTATCATAATTCTCCGTTTAGCCTCGGCGCCAAACCCTTCGGCGCGAGCATTTTGGTAACTTTCATCAAGACTGGCAGCTTGTTTGTGAGCATACCCAAATCGTTGCCCATCATACCGCGCTAGATTAGAACTAACCTCAGCCGGGCACACAATATAATATACTGCCAGTGCAAGCGGCAGGCTTGGAAGGCTTACCTCAACAATTTCAGCACCCGCATTTTTAAATGTTTGTATAGCATCTTCAATTTCTGACTTCACAGCGGTGTCAAGCCCGTCACCAAAGTATTCTTTAATCACACCTATCTTTAGATGGTCAGCTCGCGTGTTGCTTTCGACGGATGGTTGCAACCTACCTGATTCGAGTTGATATGTTTTTTGACGAGGAATCGTGGTTGCATCAAGCGGATCGGGTCCTGCTATAATATCGAGAACCAGTGCAGCATCTTCAACCGAATGAGCAATCGGTCCAACGACATCGGTACTGCTCGCCATGGCAACCACCCCACTACGTGAAACGAGCCCGTAGGTGGGCTTTAAGCCAACAACACCACAAAAACTAGCAGGCTGACGAATTGATCCTCCAGTATCTGTACCAAGAGAAAACGGAGCCAAACTGAGGGCAACAGCCGCCGCCGAGCCACCTGATGACCCACCGGAAACACGTGTGGCGTCATGAGGATTTTTGGTAGTCATAAAGTCGCTGTTTTCAGTGCTTGCGCCGTGCGCAAACGCATCGAGGTTAGCCTTGGCAACGCAAATCGCCCCCTCGGCCTCAAGTCTCTCAATCACTGTTGCCTGGTATGGAGCTTTAAACCCTTTTAAAATATTGCTCGCGGCAGTCGTATCAGCCCCAAAGACCAAAAAATTATCTTTCGCGATAAATGGGACACCAGCGAGACGACCGGCATTACCGCCACTCTCAACAAGTGCATCTATCTCGGCCGCGCGTTGTTGAGCACGTTCTGCTACCTGAACAATTATCGCTTGAAATTCTTGATGCTCTTTAATAAGTTGTAGTGATTTTTCAACCAAACTCACCGCAGTCATCTTGCCAGCATTTACTGATTGAGCAATCTCAGCAATAGGGTCCCATTGCCAGTGTATAACTTTTTTGGACTCTGCCATCTATCCAATCATCCTGTTGACTTTAATATGTCCGTCTTCAATTGATGGAAGATTTTTAAAAAGCGCCTCTTGGCTCACTTGTTCAGTCACTTCATCGGTACGGGTTGCATTTTCATTCTGGCTGGTTAGCCCCGTTACTTGGTACGTTGGCTCGAGACCGGCCACATCAACAGCATCAAGTTGAGCAACATACTCCAAAATAGCACTGAGCTCATTTTGGTAGGTGGCAATTTCTGCTTCACTCAAGCGCAAACGACTTAATCGTGCCAACTTCAATATATCTTCACGAGACAACTTCATATCAAATCATTATAACAGATCTGCAAACGCTATTTGCAATAAATATCAAAAGTGCTTATGATACAAATAAGGAAACGCAACATGTAATGCACATTATGGAGCTCGGTCCAAAGGCGGTACACACACTACTACCTTTTTCGAGTCTCGATTCTTACACCACACCGACTAAACGACAAGAAGAAGAACGCTTTCTTAATCACGAACACATAGAGTCCCTTAAGGAAGAAAGTTGCATAACAGATTGGGAAACGCTCGGTGAAGAATATATTGATGGTACTGGCACCTTACGGCGTATAGGCTTTGTAACCGAACAGGGTTACGCATACGCTGCACTTGTTGGTATTCCAGATCTCCCTCAATCACAAGTGCCAATCATTGGTACGAGCGCATGGTTTACTAGCGTCGAGGGCCACAATGAACATACGGTACGCAATCTTATTCGAAACGGAAATTATGTGTGTTTTGTAGGAGCTGAAGGAAGCTTTGAGCCAGCAAAAGAAGTGAAAATTCAACCTAAAAGCGAGATTTCACTGGCAGGCTCTGCAGCGGCAGTACTAAACTTTTCGTATCATGCCGTGGATGAACTTGTGCTACAGGGACACCGCGTTGACACTCAAGAACGAATACTGATTGGTGAATCACGAGGTGCAATGGTTGGCATGGGTATTGCTGCGCTCGCAGAAGAATTTGGTCAGACGATTATTTTATCAGATCTTACCGCACCCTGTTTGCCGCGTCGGTTCAGCTTGCCCGATATCCAACATTTAGTTGGGCAAGTGGCGTCGGAACCGAAAGAGCTGTTGCGTCTTATGGGTAAAATGACACTTGGACGCGGCATTCATTACCCCGCGACTTTTGACCCGAGCCCATATAGCCTTAAACACCAATTTGCTATCGGTTTTGCCCTCTTTAGTGGTGAAGCCGGTATGCTTGCGCGGCATATTGCACACAATACGCTAATGCATATTACAACATTTGATAATGACTTTGCTTCTATGACCGAAGAATGGAAACAAATCTTTAAAAACTACCCCAACGTTCGTATCACGCCGCTGCCGGGCAGCCATCTCACCATTGCCGATCTTGAAACACTTCACTATATTCTTGCCAGAAATTACGCTGCACAATGCAGCTTGAATTCAGGCTTATCATTAACCCAAGAAACTGTATTTGATGCCGCCCATAAATTTATCAGCTTACAACAAGTTGTCGCATCAGCTGCATGAGAAAACATCCTACGAAACACAACAAACGACTCGTAGTTTAGTTTGGCGTTAGAATCCAACGAACCACTTCTTCTCGAAGCCGTCGGTATTCAGCTTCTTCAAACTGCATATTAGCGATGCAAAATCTACCGCCTCTCATATTTGTGCAAAACATACTATCATGCATATCCCCGCAGTCATGTATGAACAACGAGTTGGTTACCTTGCCGCACCACGACACTCCAAAGCTGTTTGATACATCACCACTATCTTCAATACGGATACCAAAAGCCACCGCACCGCTACGCTGTGAAGCAGCTACAAACTCAGAATTACCTACTCCGTCGCAAAACACGATATTTTTAGAATTTTTAATATCTTGAGACCTATAAACATTCTGGCTATTATCGATGCTGTCAGATTCGGCAACATTCAGCGATTCCATCTGTCGTTCTGTCGTAGTGTAGTTGATTTCATTCCATGCCGCCAATACGTCCTGTAAAGAAGCGAGCGGACGCGCGGGCCTAAAACCGTCAGTACCATCATCTGTTCTTGCATTTTCCATTTTCATAAATTTAGTCGGATTAGTTGACTGCGCCCATGTAATTGAGTTATCCGTACTGTCATAAACCTGTTGTGGCAAGCGTATATCGAAGGCAAACTTTTCCATAAACTGTTCGAGTGTAAGGGGATTTTGGTAGCCAAATACCTGTCCAACGATCTTATCTATAATCAGCTTTGCTTCTTGGGCATTCATTTCTTTCTCCTGTTTACTTTTGCACGACTCGACGAATGACCTTCAAGTAATTCTTTTAGACTCGCCTCATATTGGCTTGAAGATGCCCCAGATCCCTGAGGCTGAAAACCGCCAAGCATCCCGGTTGGTGCCGCTGTCTGCTGGTGGATTTCTCTAAATTTTTCTGGTAATATAACTGGCTTATCATATGCCTTAAGCTGCGCGTGTGAATCCACATCCGGATTTACAATGACATCAAGTGTTTTAGCTTTTACGCAAGGGAGCAACTGGCCACCAGCACTTAATCGTAGAAATACTTCTCTTGGATGCAAACTTGTTAACATTTGCACCCGCACCTCGGACTGTTTTAAACCTTTTTCTTTTTCGCCTTCTAGAATTTCTTTAGGTATCTCTATGTTAAGATTTCCTTCTAGTGAACGAGCATCTTCTTCGGATACTTTAAATACATAATAATTCATGACATTCGCAAAAATTGCATCACGAAGATCTTTTTCTATTTGGCCAAAGTATTGTTGGGTTAAAACGACTGATAGACCAAATTTTCGTGCTTCTGCCAAAATCGAAGACAGTGCTGGGTTCTGAACAACTGACACCTCGTCTATAACAAGTAGCACTTTTTGATCGAATGCCTTTGCCTGCGCCAGCAGAAATATTTGCTGAATAAGCAAGCCTGCGATTGTTTTAACTACCTTCTCACCCATACTTACTTTATTGAGCGAAAATACTGTTAAGAAGTTGCTGTTAATAATCTGCGCAAGTGAAGTTGCGTTTTGATCATTTGCAGCCAGGCTGGGCTGCATCTGCATTTCATCCACAAGCGACACCACTGGAGAAATAGCTTCATTATAGTATTGCGTGCGTATCTCGTTAAAATCAGTTCCAAAAAAACGAACGATGTTTTCTGGTACGTATCCTTGAACATGCGATAGTAGTTGGTTTCGGTATTCAATATCCGTTATAAACCGCTTAAGATTATCCAGAGACATTACCTGTGCGGTCATTAAAACGTACAGTGCAAAACGCAAGACGCGTTCTAGCTTAGGGTTGTGCTGTTCATTAAGTAATGACTTGAATAAAGTTCCAGTTAATTCTGTTGCGGCCGAAATATCTGTCCCAGCACCACCAAAAAGCTCAGCGCCCTGCTCTGTCCCTTTAAAATTAATGATGTTCGATTGTCGAACCCCTTTTAAGTCTTTTTCTAATGAAGCATGGGGGTCTATCACGACAACTTTGTAGTTTTGCGCAAAACTTGAAGAATTCGATAGTTTATTTACAATGAGCGTTATAAGCTTAGATTTTCCGCTACCGCTCGCGCCGATTATGAAC
>CAZNJH010000002.1:0-4967 GCA_964573355.1 uncultured Candidatus Saccharibacteria bacterium
GTAGCGGAGGCGTTCAAAGGTTGGCTAGCTTCGGATGGAAATCGAAGTGATAGTGCAAACGCATAAGCCAGCTTGACTGTGAGGACCACAATCCAAGCAGGGACGAAAGTCGGAGTAAGTGATCCGTTGTCCATGTATTTATACATATGAACGTGGGATCGACAACGCAAACGGATAAAAGTTACCCCGGGGATAACAGGCTTATAGCGCCCAATAGTTCACATAGACGGCGCTGTTTGGCACCTCGATGTCGGCTCATCATATCCTGGGGGGGAAGCCCCTCCCAAGGGTTCGGCTGTTCGCCGATTAAAATGGTACGCGAGCTGGGTTCAGAACGTCGTGAGACAGTTCGGTTTATATCCGGTGTGGACGTTAGGAAATTTGAGAGGATTTGACCCTAGTACGAGAGGACCGGGTTGAACGTACCTCTGGTGTACCGGTTGTCATACCAATGGCATTGCCGGGTAGCTACGTACGGAGCAGATAAGCGCTGAAAGCATATTAAGCGCGAAACTGACCTCAAGATTAGATTTCCCTATGAGACCCCTGATAGACGATCAGGTTGATAGGCGCAAGGTGGAAGTACGGCAACGTATGGAGCCGAAGCGTACTAATAGGTCCATTGACTTTTTATGCTTCTCTTGTTTGAATCTACCATTGGTAGGTGAAGGCAAGAGAACGTTTGACCAGTTATTGGTGTGTATCATTGTTTTTTACACATCAGTTTGATCCAATTTAAAATATGACTAATGAACATCGATAGTGCGTCTTTGGCGCAGAGTATTGATTATATGATTATTGATTTGAGCATGTCTTCTAAAATCAATAATCTAAATCTATCTTCTGCGTCTTAGTGAGACGCTTCATCGGTGCTCATAGCGCTGGGGAAACGCCTGTTCTCATTCCGAACACAGAAGCTAAGCCCAGTAGCGGCGATAATACTCTCTACGGGGAAGGTAGCACGGCGCCGAATTATACAAATAACCATCCGAAAGGATGGTTTTTGTTTAGCAATTGCTTATTTAGATCTTGATAATGAGTGGTCTATGGTCGGAGGGACCGTATTCTCCGAGGTGTACTTGTGCTATCGCGGGTTCACTTGCGTACACTCTATCGAGTGCTACCTGGACATTACCCATGCCAGGATACCGAGATTTGTATGTGGGTGCGTCAATAGCTTCATTAGTGGGATGTACAGGGGTAAGACCAATAGCTGCAAGCTGTGCATCAAGTTCTGTTTGAGGCTTGCAATTTGTATCCCCTGTGAATAATAAGAAGCCTTTTTGTAATTCTTCACTTAAGAACTGCGCAAGTTTACGCCGCTCATCTTGCAGGCCCGTTCTGCCGATACCAAATGCAAGTCCATAAGAAAGATGTGAAACTACAATTCGAGCCTCTGGTTTTGCCGGATGAGTAAATGCGATAGCGGCTCGTTGATTGCCTTTGCCTTTTGTTGCATATGACCAACGATCTGTTCTTAATGTAGTATGTCGAGCCGAAGCTAGACTGGCGGTACTCAGGACCGCGGTTCCGTAGCCAGAAAGACGTCGTCTGGATAAGCCTCTGGTGTGAATAAAGGTGTGATCAAGACCAAGGGTATTCGCGATATCGGCACTTAAAGGTTTCATTCTCTCTGTCCCAACATATGGTACTTCCTGGAGGGCTACTGCATCGTAACCATCCTGAAAGTATTGGTGGATTTGCTCAGTCGCAGACAGTTTATCCGCTTTGTTACACATGTTCCAAACAGCAAGTTTCATAACATAAGTATAGCATAAAATGTTGACACAAGCGTAATAGTGTGATAACATAAGCTTAATTTCAGAGGTGAAATTGGAGGGTTCGCGTATCACCATTCGCGAGCTCTTTTTATTTTTACGCTGAGAGGTGGATATAAACTAATTTGGGTTCTCCTTCGCATACGGCATTGGAGAATAAGAAAGGTCATAATTATGGCTGGAACTCAATCTGGTGGCATTAAAGCTGCTTCAACAAATAAAACTAAGTATGGTTCAGACTTTTACGCTATGATTGGCGCAAAAGGTGGCAAACGTGGTAAGACCGGTGGTTTTGCGAGCGATAAAAAAGGCGCCGATGGCCTAACTGGAAAAGAACGTGCTCGCTTGGCTGGTTCAGTAGGTGGCCGCATATCACGGCGCACCAAAGCTGCGAAATAAACATAAGCAGTTGGAGCCGAATTTGAAAAACGCCGTGATGGCGTTTTTCTTTTTGTTGTTAATGCCGCAAGCGATAGTTTCTGGTACGCTGATCAGTGGGCACAGTCCACTTTTGGTGGCAGTTAAAACAGTGATACTGATTTGGGGCTGTTTCAACAGAAACAGATTTACAGCTCGGACATTTGCTTCGTATGTGGAGCCAGTCTCGGTAACTATCCAGGCAGTGTTCTATTTGCTTACTTTCTATTTTTAGCTTGTATGTCTGAGCCAGTTCTCGTGCTTTTTGCCAGGCTTCAGCCTCCATTTTGAGCAGCTGTACACCACTACCAAAATGTACATGAGCAAGTAGCGCATGACCTATTTCATGGAGAAGCTGGAACACGCCTTTTTTTGAATTCAAATTTTCAGGATTAAAATAAACGCAGTTGTTTTTTGGTGACCAGTGAAAAACTTCATCTTCCTCAAATGAAAATTTCGGGAAGTCTCTCGTAATATCTTCGATACTAGGTAGTGTGGTTTTTGGCATAAAGATAACATCCGTAAATAACCGCATCATCGCCGTAATGAGTTGCAACTAATTTTTTCGGGCGATTAATTGTAGGGTTGAGGTAGTTTGTGACATACGGGGCTAGGTACTTTTTAAATTTTGCTAGGTGCTGCCCAAGTCCACCGCCAAAAATTATGGCTTCCACTTGATAAATACAACAAATCATTGATATGCCAAAACCAATATATTGAGAAAACTCTTCCCAGATTTCAGGATCATCAACATCCGCGGCTTTCTGTCCATACTTCTCATAAAACGCTCTCCCAGAGGCGGTATCTTCCCAGCGAACCATCTGTGAATTATGATTCACAGGAACCATACCAATTTCTCCGTCAATGACTTCTTGGGCAATTTTCCCGTCTATCAAAAGTGTTCCGCCAATACCCGTGCTTATTGTTATGTAGTAGATTCGTTTAAATGGATCGGTCTGACGAAGGTAAGATCCTTCGGCGATCCCGGCAAGCTTGCTGTCGTTTTCAATACAAACGTTTGAAATGCCAAGCGCACGTGATACGTCTTGAGCAATACTTTTATTCTGCCAAGGTAGATTACCAAGCTTGATAACGCTACCTTTTTGACGGTCGATAAGCCCAGGTACGGCAATGCATGCTGCTTTTGCTTTCGCGGTTTCGAGTGTGTGTGCTGTGTTTGCAAGATCTTGCAAAAAAACTGCGTAGTCCTTGTTGGTTTCAAATCGGGATTCATGTAAAAGCTTGCCGCTTTCTGTAAATACAGCAAGGAGTGTTTTTGTGCCTCCAATATCAACCCCAACAATCATACTATGTATTGTACAGGCTTTACGATGCGGTGAGTAGCTACATTTACATGCCGCTTATCTTTGCACTTGTTCGTAAAAACGATTACTCTAGGTGTACAAGAGGAGAAAAAGATGGAAGATAAGCGGGGTGTTTTTTCACACATAAGCGGTATTATTCGGCTGGTGACCTTCATTATTTTAGTGGTTCTACTTGTGTTTTTTGTAGTGCGCATTGTGCGTAGTCGGCAATCTGCGCAACGAGCAAGAGAGGCTGTAAAAGTAGCCGAACAATCCGAGAAGACTGGTAGTGGAGGCCAAAAAGATGACCAGCAGTCATCTCAAGACGACAGATCGGACAGCGCATCTTCGGGCAATTCTTCGCAAATACCATCTGGAATTGCTGAGAGTGATCTCGGCCAACCTACAGCAGAAAATGGCAGATTGCCAGCGGCAGGAACAGATATGAGCATTGTGGTTACGAGTGCCGCCATTATGGTATTAACTTACGTTACGGTGTGGTTTCGGCAAGGTAAGCGAGCTGTCAATTTTCAGAACGGACTGTAGAGCAAAAAACATCAGAATGTGTAATTTTCTGAGACTTTGACTTCTTGGCTCCAGATACGGTACAATAGTAGTAATCTTATGGTGTGAGAGCTCCTTATTGTGTTCTCATACTTCAAGAAATATATTTCAAGAAGGAGTTTTGTTAAGAATGACAAAACATAATGTAACAATGGACGACCTCTTAAATGAGGTACAGCAAAAACAACTCGCTATTGGTGAGGTTGTTGAAGCAACAATTTTAAGTGTTGCAAAACACGAGATCTGGTTAGATCTGGGTATTAATGGTGTCGGTATGGTTCCGCGTCGAGAAATTGGCTTCGGCCAAAAGCTTGAAGTTGGCCAGCAGGTGGTCGCAAGCGTTGTCGACCCAGAGATTGAAGACGGGCAAGCGCTTCTTTCGCTCCGAAAAGCTGCAAAAGATCGAGGCTGGGACGAAGTAAAAGCTTTGTTTGAAAAGGGTGAAACGATCGAGATCACGCCGTACGATGCAAACAGGGGTGGTCTACTGGTGGAGCTTGAGGGTGTTCGTGGCTTTTTGCCGGTGTCGCAACTTTCGGCAGAGCATTATCCACGTGTTGGAAGTTCTGATAAAGATGAAATCCTACAACGACTTAACAGTTTAACCAACCAAATTTTGAAGGTTCGTATTCTTGATGCTGATCGTAAAACCAATAAGCTGATTTTTTCTGAAAAAGAGGCGGTTCGTGAAGATATGCAAGCACGCTTTGAAAAGCTGAGTGTCGGCGATCGTGTGCATGGAGTTGTAACCGGTGTTGTAGACTTTGGTGCTTTTGTAAATGTTGAAGGTATTGAAGGGTTGATTCATATTTCTGAAATATCGTGGGAACGCGTGGAAAACCCAGGCGACCATGTAAAAGTAGGAGATAAAGTAGAGGCCAAAATCATTGCCATTGATAAAGAT
>CAZNJH010000002.1:4977-21375 GCA_964573355.1 uncultured Candidatus Saccharibacteria bacterium
CATATAGACAATCCTGAAATTAACGACAATAGAAAATATACCTATTCAGAAAAAAATGATACACATAGAATTGAATATGATATTATTGAAAATTGGATACCTCAAAATGCCAAAATCATTTCCATTGATAAAGATCGTCTTTCACTGAGTATTAAGCAGACTCAAGATGATCCGTGGGCAAAAGAAGCCGAAGGCTTTAAAAAAGGTGATAGCGTAGAAGGTACTGTTACGCGAATCACTCCGTTCGGTGCATTTATCCAGCTAAGCCCGGCAGTTGAAGCGCTTGTTCATGTTTCTGAGCTTGGCGAAGGCCAAGGCGCAGATCCAGAAAAACTGTTTAAGCTCAATGAAAAAAAAGCATTTAAAATTTTAGATGTTGATCGTGAGAATCGTAAAATTTCACTCAGTTTACAGTAGTATTATGTAAGAATCATTAACCAGAAAGGACGGCTATCATGGATGACCAAACAGAAAACTCCAAAGTCATACAGATTGAAAACATGATAACCGTTGGCGATCTGGCTGTTCGAATTGATATTCCTGTAGCAACGCTCATTGGTGAGTTGTTTAAAAACGGTATCATGACAACCGTTAATCAACGGATCGATTTTGATACCGCGGAAATTATTGTTGAAGAGCTCAAGCTCGGCATCGTTCTAGAGCACGCTGATAGTGAAGAAGCGGATATAGAAAAGCCCGTGCGATCTGCCCGACTCGATGCAACTACCGCAGGAGTTCGCCCGCCAGTCGTAGCAGTGATGGGCCATGTTGACCACGGGAAAACAAGCCTGCTCGATGCGGTACTTGATCTCAAGGTAGCAAGTGGAGAAGCGGGTGGGATTACACAGCATATATCCGCTTATCAAACTACCCATAACGAGCGTACGATTACGCTACTTGATACTCCTGGTCACGAAGCTTTTTCAGCACTTCGCCAGCACGGTGCTCGACTAACAGATGTTGTGATTATTGTAGTTGCCGCTGATGACGGCGTGAAGCCGCAGACGATCGAAGCGATTAAGTTTGCCAAGGATGCACAAGCGAAAATTATTGTTGCACTGAATAAAATTGATAAACCAGAAGCTGATGCCAATCGCGCAAAGCAAAGTCTTTCAGAAGTTGGTTTAATGCCAGAAGAATGGGGTGGTGATACGACGGTGGTGGAAGTTTCTGCTAAAACCAAACAAGGCATCGCCGAATTACTTGATCTGGTGTTGTTACTCTCAGACATAGAAGAATTACGGGCTGATACCGAAGGCAGCGCAGAAGGGATTGTGATTGAAGCACATCTGGAAACAGGAAAAGGTGCGCTCGTCTCAACGCTTATAGAGCACGGAAAAGTCCACAAGGGTGACTACGTGGTGGCGGGTACAACATATGGTAAAATTCGCACACTTGATGACTGGTCTGGGAAGCCGATTATCGAGGCGGGCCCCTCAACCCCGATTAGGATTACTGGGTTTAAGGAGCTTCCTCAATTCGGCGATTATATTAGTGTTACAACAACCGAAAAAGAAGCACGTGAACGAGCAGAAAAAGCTCAAAGCAGAAAAATCAGCGGCAAGCTCAACATGACTAGCGGTGACTTGCTTGGTTTGATTAACAAAAACGCTCAAGTGCAAGAGGTGCCGGTTATTATCAAAGCTGATGTACAAGGTTCGTTAACCTCAATCACAGACAGCCTTCGTTTATTAGAAAACGAGGAGCTTAAAATGCATGTGATTGGTTCGGGTGTCGGAAGCATTACTGAAAGTGATGTTCAAATGGCAGCAACAAGTAAGGCACTTATATATGCCTTTAATGTATCAACACCATCAAATGTCCGAAAACTTGCCGAGAGAGAAAATGTCTCGATTCGCGATTTCCAGGTAATTTATGAGTTGCTTGATGATGCAAAAGCGGTCCTCAGTGCGCTTTTGAGCCCTGAAATTAAAGAAACCGAACTCGGTAAGTTGGTTGTACGTGGGGTCTTTAGAACAACGAAAGATGAAGTAATTTGTGGTGGCGAAGTCACAAAGGGCAAAGTTGAGTCTGGCGTGAAAGCGAGAGTTTTGCGGGATAAGGTATTGATCGGTGAAGTCGAAGTGACTAAAGTGCAGCGTCAACAAGCCGAAGCAAAAGAAGTATTTGAAGGTGAAATGTGTGGACTTTCATTGCGACTGATCAAAAAGCTAACTATTGAAGAAGGCGATCGACTTGAGTTTTATAAGCGTGAAGAAATTCAACGAACCTTATGAGCCTCGACATCCACACGTTTCGTTTACGACCCGGACAAGAACTAAGAAGTGAAATTGAAAAGTATTGTGCTTCACATAATTTGCAATCTGTATCTGTTGTTACCTGCGTAGCAGGAGTAAAAGACGCCCGACTTCGCATGGCGGGTGCAACACCGACGAAACAGGACGTTCGACATTTTGAGGGTGAGTATGAAGTAGTCTCGTTGGTTGGTACGGTTGCAGGTTTTAAACCACACCTTCACATCTCGATGTCTGATATTGAAGGACGTGTTTTTGGCGGGCACCTACGAGCAGCGATAGTTGTGTGGACGGCGGAGATAACATTAATGAACGATAGCTCAGTACACTTTAAACGCGAGCTTGATACTGAGACGGGATTTAAGGATTTGGTCATACATTAATTTGCAAATCTGCTACAATAAGCACGTAAAGGAATAACATATGATACGAATTGACGATACATTACTGGAAGAAATTGGACTTATATCGTTACCAAAAGCTGAACGTGATCAAATGTTGCGTCAAATTTATGAAACGCTCGAAATGCGAGTAGGCATGAAGTTAGCAGAACGGATGACAGATCAACAGCTTGATGAATTTGAGCGTTTTATTGATACTAATGACGAAGCCGGGGCACTTAAATGGCTCGAGACTAATTTTCCGGATTACAAGCAGGTTGTGGCCGACGAACTCGATAAGCTTAAAGCCGAGATTAAAAAAGATTCAGCAACAATACTCCAGACTATGCAAGTCCAGCCACCCCAAACTGGTGTTGTGTCTCAACCTCAACCCCAGCAGCAACCTTATGCTCCTCAACAAATGCCTCAGCCTGTTCAGTCTTATCCAGCACCTACGCAACCATATGCGAATCCAGCTCCGCACGTTTCGCAAGCGGGAGCACCGAGTATGGATCAGGCTCAGCAACAGCCTGCAACCCAAGCTTTTGGCCAGCCAGTGACGCCGCCGCAAACACCCCCTCAGTCAGATTTTACCCAACAGTCATTACCACCGGCGCCAGGCGTACAGCCATACGATGACCAAAGTGCTGATACAACTGGATCAACGAGCACGGGCAGTATTCCGCCGCCGCCATCCTTCTAGCCGACTATAGTTTTTTACCGTAGCCGGCAAGAAATGCCTGGCTGGTCATAATATTTTTACCCGCAGGTTTTAGTGTTTCAATAATTAACGCACCAGATGATGTGTATACGCCAATGTTTTTTTGCGGGGTAATATAGAAACTACCAGTTACTCCTGAGGCCAGTGTATCAACTGAAGCTTTTAAAACGATAACATCCTTTCCTGCAATATGAGTGGAGGATTTCGGCCACTCAATAAATGCACGTATTTCACGCTCCAAAACTGCGGCAGGTTTGTTGAAGTCTAAAATCCCGTCTTTTTTAGATAATTTCCGTGAATAGGTTGCGCGGTCTGGGTGTGGTTGAGTGCGTGGTTTTGTTAGCCCACTAAGATAAGAGGGGATGTATTGCTTGAGGAGCGTATCGCTGAGCGCGATAAGATTCTGGGTGAGTGAAGTGCTTGTTTCGTCGTTCGGTATAACGAGTGATTTTTGGACCAAAATCTTACCAGTATCCATCCCAACATCAATGAGCATGAGGCTTACGCCTGTTTTTGATTGACCACTGAGGAGGGCAAAATTGATCGGGTCAGCGCCACGCCACTCTGGTAGAAGTGAAAAGTGGCTATTGATAATACCATATGTGAATGAGTCAATAACCAATTGCGACACGATAATCCCAAAATCGATGAGCACCCCGAGACTACTCGAAAAAGGGCCCGCCGCAATTAATTGATCAAGCTCTCCTCGTGTGCCCACTGCGTGAATAGGGATACCAGGTGCTATGCGCTCCATGTGATGTTTAGTTGCTGGTTTTGTCACAATGGCTTCAACTTCTTGATGCTTTAAAAGCAACTGCAGGCTTTTGGCCGCTACTGGTCCACTGCCAAAGAACACTAACATTTAAAAATGCTCCCGACCGAATTGAGTGAATGGGTAGACACTGCTTGTAACATAGCGTTGTTTGTTCTTTTTTTTGCGGGGTAGTTCAGCATGGTGGATTACACAGCTTAGTTCCACAGGAGTGAATTATTATGGATATCTTTTTCGTAATCAAGCGGTTCAAGACCACCTTCTGGCATAAGTCGATAAAAAGCATCTTTTTTTGTTTTTATATGATCGATGAATACTATTCCTTGGGTGTGATCAACTTCGTGTTGCAAAATTCGAGCCAAAAAGCCATGCGCAGTGACACGAAATGATTGACCATCTTCATTCAGTGCTTTTACTTTTACGCTTTGATGCCGTTGCACTTTGCCGTACACATCAGGCACACTTAAGCAGCCCTCAAAATCTTCTTCAACAGGACCAATAAGTTTTACAATTTCTGGATTAATAAAAACGGTAAAACGCTTATCTTCTGTGTTCTCAAAATCGTTTCTTACAATAAAAATACGGTAGAGCTTATTAACCTGTATTGCCGCAAGTCCAACTGCTGCTTCGTGGTCACGTGAGTTCTCCCAGTCGATGGTTGCAGCAATCATATCAGCAATAAGTTCCTTGATTTCGTTCGTGATAACCCCAACTTTTTGAGAGCGTCTGCGAAGATTAGGTTCTGGCAGCGTTACGATATTGTCTTTGTTCATCACGCCAAGTATAACAGATTGAGATTAATCAGAGTAGATTAATCGGGTCGAGTGTAAATTGCCATCGCTGGGGTAATTCTTTGGCAATTGCCACAAGGCGCGTGCGCGTGCTACTGCTTATAACAAGCTGTTGGTAATATAATGTACCGCGGTGTTCATGAAAGGTGGGGGAGGGGCCACGAACATGAACCGATGGATGGGCTTTTTTAATCTGTGCTTGTAGTTTTTTTGCTGCTGATTCAGCAGCATGGGGAGTTGCATATCCGGTGCTTACTTGAAGCAAATATGAATGCGGAGGCATATGTTCAGCTGCTCGTTCCTGAATCTCGTATTGATAAAAATCTTCATAGTTTTGATCTGCTGCAAGCGTAACGGCAGGATGGTCTGGATTTAATGTTTGAATGATAACGCTACTTTTTGCACCGGTGCGGCCTGCGCGACCAATGACCTGCGTTGTTAGTTGGAAGGATCGTTCCGCACTTGAAAAATCAGGAATGAATAACTCGGAATCGGCTTGAATAATACCCACGGTATTAAGGTGCGGTAGATCGAGGCCTTTTGCGAGTCCTTGCGTACCTATTATAATTTGAATTTTATTGTCGTAGAGATCTTGGTAACGGTGTTGGAGCTGTTGTTTTGCTGGCGTGTCGCTATCGAAACGAGCTATCACAGCATTTGGGTAGAGTTTTCGTATGTCTGATTCGATCCGTTTACTACCGAACCCCTTGAAATCAATATGAGGGCTTTTGCAGAGAGGGCAGGTCTGCGGCAGCTTGTTTTTTAAGCCACAGACGTGACATCGCAGGTCGCCGGTATCGTGGTGAAGGCGCATTGGTATATGGCACTGGGTGCATTCTGCTGTCCAGCCGCAATTGCTACATAAGCTCATACGAGCAGTGCCCCGCCGATTATGAAATAGCAGGATTTGTTCATTTTGAACAATAGAGTTATTCATTTTTTCTAGCAACAACTTACTAAATAACGGATGAGAACCAAATTCGTCGCGGTTTTTTATATCGACGATTTTAACATTTGTTGATCGTTGCTGTGTAGGCAGCGGGAGTTTTAAAATTGGCGTTTTTGTTGCAACTGCTACGGCGTAGTCGGTTATGAGCGGTGTGGCACTCCCTAGCACAAGTTTTGTGCCCGGCGATAACTCTGCTCGTTTTCGCGCTACTCGCAGTGCAGAGTATTTTGGTTGAGAATCTTGGACAAAACTTGGCTCATGGCACTCGTCGATAATAATGAGCCCCAGGTTTGAGAGTGGTGAGAATAATGCAGATCGGGGGCCAACCACAATCCACGGCTTGGTAGTTGACCCGAGCATTTTCCAGGTTGTGTGTCGTTCTGCTTCTCCAAGGCCGGAGTGTAGCACAAGCACATTTTCACTCAATGTCTCAAATTCCGCAGCCAGCTGCGGTGTGAGAGAAATTTCAGGCACAAGCACTATGACGCTTCGCTGGTCTATCAGCATTTTCTTGGCGAGTTCTTGGTAAACACGGGTTTTGCCCGATCCTGTTACACCATGGATTAGATGAGTAATGGTGTCTGCATTTAAAATCTTCTCCACAGCATTTTTTTGGTCAACGTTCAGGGTGAAAGTCTGACTGGTCCGCATGACGCGCTGTCTGGTTAGCGGCTTTATTCGCCGAGACTTTTCAAGACCTTTAGGGAGTATGGTTTGTAATACTACCGGAAGCCGTGAGGCGTAGTATTCGCTCATCCATTCGGCAAGACGTAGCAGCTCCGTGGGTACGTTTTCTTCGATCACACTGATGATTGGTTTTGTGGCAAATGACGGCTGTTGTGTTTGTCGCATGACCACACCGAGCTTTTCTCTGTGTCCAAACGGTATCTTTACAATGGCCCCTTGGCCGATTAGTCCGGCAAAACTATAGGTCAGCAATTCTTCGCGACCCCCAATTACCCCTAATGGACACACAAGATAATACTTCACAAGCTTCAGTATCAGGTATCGGACATCAAGTATCAAGTACTGTAGTACACTGAGCATATGTATTTTGCATCGCGCTCTGCTGCTGGCACACTTTTAGCAAAAGACCTGACAGGCTACCGGTTTGAAAACTGTGCTGTTTTGGCACTAAGTGATGGCGGCGTGATCGTAGGCGCCCAGATTGCGGCAGTGCTGCATTGCCCACTCATGTTTCTGCTTACAAAGGATATTGTTTTACCGGGAGAACGAACCGCATTGGGTGCAGTGGATCAAAAAGGTGGTTTTACATACAATAACTTTTTTTCAACAGGTGAGCTTGAAGAATTAACCAGCGAGTATCGTGGTACAATCGACCAGTTAAAAATGCAACAGCAGCATGAACTTAATCAACTGCTCGGAGATGGTGGTCTTATTGACGCGGCTATGTTGCACGAGCGAATTGTAGTTTTGGTGTCGGATGGTCTAATGAGCGGACTCTCATTAGAGGCTGCGATGAACTTTTTGAAACCGATTAGCGTGAGAAAAGTTATTGTTGTAACGCCGCTAGCAACGATTGCTGCAGTTGATAGAATGCACGTGCTAGCGGATGAACTACAGGTGCTGAGAGTGGTGGAGGATACGTTTGAAATCGGGCATTATTATGAAAAAGATGATATACCGGCTCGCGACAACATTATTCAAATATTGAATCAAGCGATTTTGAAATGGAAATAACAAAAAATTAAGCGTAGGTTGTCGAAACCACAATGATCGCGTGTTATAATGAAGAAGTTATGCTTGATACATTCATTACATCACGAGTACGAAGAAAAATCATCATCGTGTATGCTAAGTATCCTGATTTTCGCACACACGTGAGAGGTCTCGCCAAGCTTATTCGCGAAGACGCCGGAAATATTCAGCGCGAACTTAAAAAGCTCGAGAAGATAGGTTTTTTGCACTCTGAAAAACGTGGCAATAGTAAAATTTATTATACAAACAAACAGTTTATCCTTTTTAAAGAGCTGCAAAGCATCGTGCTTAAAAGTCAGCGCAGTCAATCAAAATAAATACCACGAACGTCTTGTCAGTAGTACCGATCTGTAGTAAAATATCTTGGTATGATTCAAGTAACAAGAAAAGACAACAAAGAAGGCGTTGAAAACCTTATTCGCCGTTTCAACCGTAAGGTTGCTTCAGCAGGGGTAATTGCAACAGTGAAAAATAATGAATTTTTCACAAAGCCAATTAGCAAGACTGAGCGTCGTAAAAAAGCGATCATTCGTAAAGAGCGCAAGCTTGAAAAAATGAAACGCATTCGCCTCGGGCAAAGATAATCGGCCGCTATGCTACAAGATCAGATATTCGCTGACCTGAAAGCCGCAATGCTCTCGGGTGATAAGCCACGTACCGAAGCGCTCAAAATGCTCAAGACGGCAATTACTTACAAGCAAGTAGAAATTGGCGCTCGTGAAACGGGGCTCAGCGACGAGCAGGTCATTGATGTACTTGGCAAAGAAGCAAAAAAACGCTCTGATGCTGCACGGATGTACGAAAAAGCCGGGCGAGTTGAACAGGCCGCGGCCGAAAAATTTGAGAGCGAATTAATAGCAGCGTATTTGCCAATGCAAGCGAGCGATGAAGAAATCATTGCTGCAATCGAGGCAGCTATCGCAGCAATTGGTGAAGTACAGATGCAGCACATGGGTCAGGTGATAGGCGCCGTTAAAGCAAAATTGGGTCAAACGGCTGATGGCTCGCGTATTGCTGTATTGGTAAAAGAAAAAATATCGTAAGGAGAAGCGGGTGATTATATTTTTTGGTCCGGCGGGTGCGGGTAAAAGTGTGCAAGGTCAGATATTGGCAGCGCGCCACGGGTGGCGCTGGCTTTCATCAGGGCAGCTTTTGCGGGATTCTCGTGACCCTGAAATCATGGAACAAATGCGCTCTGGCGCACTCGTGGGGAGTGAACAAACAAACGAAGTAATTGCTGATGCCCTCGAGCGTGCCAAAAATATCGATCGTGTTATTCTCGATGGCTATCCTCGAAAGTTAGAACAAGCCCAGTGGTTAATAGAAACACAGCCGCGCCATGAGCGCTCAATTGGGCTAGCGGTGGTGCTTGAAGTACCTCGTGCTGAGCTTGAAAAACGCTTGAAGGTTCGTGGGCGCATTGATGACACGCAAGATATTATAGAAGAACGACTCAACATTTATCGACAAGAAATTTATCCGATTCTTACCTTTCTTACCGAAGAAAAAGTTAAAATTGCCCACATTGACGGTACGGGCACAGTTGGCGAGGTGCATGATCGAATTGAAGCTGAGCTTGAGGCGCTCAAGTTAACTCCTTAACCTCACTACTATGTTTACAAAGGTTAAAACTGAACAAGAAATTGCAGATATTCGCATAAGTGGTCAAATGACCGCCCGGGTCTTAGAGTATCTCAAATCTCATACGGTTGTTGGTGCATCGCCAAAAGAACTGGCAGATCTTGCGGCCAAGGAAATTAAACGACTCGGGGGCGAAGCCGTACTGCTCGGATATAGTGGCTTCCCGGACGTTATATGTATTTCTTTAAATGATGAGGTAGTTCATGGGATTCCGGACAACAGGCTTATTCAAGACGGTGATCTTGTTAGCTTTGATCTTTGCGTAGGGTATAAGGGCATGATAACAGATGCAGCAATAACGGTTGTAGCTGGTGAAGCGAGTGGTGCAAAACGAAAGCTATTAAAGGGTACAGAAGAAGCCCTCGCTGCAGGTATACAGGTTGTAAAAAACGGTGTAAAAACCGGTGATATTGGCGCAGCAGTTGAGAAGGTTATGACACAATACGGGTTTGGGATTGTGCGGGATCTTGTCGGCCACGGTGTTGGCCATCAGGTGCATGAAGAGCCAGATGTCCCAAATTACGGCAGCGCTGGTACCGGCAAAGTGCTTTCTACCGGTATGACAATTGCGATTGAGCCCATGGGTACCCTTGGGTCCGAGCGTGTGGTTATTGACCAAGACGGCTGGACCATTAAAACGTATGATAAATCACTCAGTGCGCATTTTGAACATACCGTCCTTATTTTAGAAGATGGCGTAGAAATCCTTACAGTTGTCTAGATATACATATTATTCTGAGAACAAGACTAAACCTTCATTAAAGTTGCGCTGATCGTAGCACAAGCGGTATACTTTTAGCTATGCAAGAACATCAACAGGTAGCGGTGGGCATTGATATTGGCACCACCTCGGTCCGGTGTACAATTGGACTCGTTCAGGAAGATCAAACAGTAAAACTGATTGGGCTGGGCGAAGCCCTCAATGCCGGTTTTCGAAAAGGAAGCGTTGTTAATATTTCTGAGACAGCAGCAGCGCTTGATCAGGCGATTGCACATGCTGAGCGAATGGCAGGAGTTCAAATTAGCAGTGGTACGGCTAATATCAACGGAGCGCACATTAAAGGGGTGGACTCAAAAGGAATCATTGCTGTTTCAGGTAATGAAATCAATGAAGACGATCTTTTACGAGTTGAAGATGCGGCAACAGTGCTGCAATTGCCGCAGCACCACGAAATTTTAAGCGTCTTTCCACGAAGCTATAATCTTGATGGGCAGGGTAACATTAAGGATCCGATAGGTATGAGTGGTACACGGTTAGAAGTTGATGCTCATGTTGTGACTGTTTCGGCGCCTGCTTTAAAAAACCTCGAAAAGGTAGTAGAAACAACGCAAACACGGGTGAACCGGCTGAGTGTAGGAAGTTTAGGTGCGGCTCAAGCAGTCATTTCCCGCGAGCAGCGCGAAAATGGCGTAGCGGTACTTGATATTGGTGCGACTACCTCAAACCTCATTGTGATTGAAGACGGTGATGTGCAACTGGTAAGTGTTATACCAATTGGTGGTAATCATATTACCAATGATCTCGCCATTGGCCTGAGAACTGACCTCAAAGTGGCTGAAGCAGTGAAGAAGAACTATAAATATCTAACCCAAAGTAGTAAAACGCGGCCGAAGCATGTCAAAGTAGTCGTGAATCGGAGCGAACACGTGTTCCCAACCAAAGACATTGAACTTGTTATTACCGCACGTCTGGTTGAACTATTTGAAGCCGTTGATAAAGAGCTCGCAAAGATTCATCGGAGCAAAAAGCTACCTGGCGGTATTACACTTGTTGGCGGCACTGCGCATTTACCAGGTATTGATGTTGTGGCACGAGAGGAGTTGGCACTGTCTGCTCGGGTAGCCTTCCCTTCAGGCATTGGTGGCTTGAAAGAAAAAGTAGCTCGACCCGAATACGCAACAGCCGTAGGGCTTATGTTGTTAGACGTGCACAAAGATGAAGACAGTAGTTATGGGGGCAGGGGGTTAGGCGGGAGGCTGCAGCACAGTGCCGATCAAGCCCGTAACCTCTTCCAGAAAATATTCAGTCGCTTCGGTTTCTAGCGATATTAGGCTCCCGTTGGTTTGCCTTATCGAGCAGCTTGCCTAGTACGTGTAGTTTATAGACGTGGCTAGCGCTTAACGTAAGGCAGACGGATCGATATATTAACAAGTCAATATATTTTGAACACAAAAATCTGCGCCTTGTATACCAAAAGTGTTCGTATTTACCTCTGTTGGAGTTGAGGAATTATGGCATCATTGATTTTACTAGCACATGCGGTATATACTGAGTAACATAAGTAAGTGAGGGGGAAACGTGCCAGAAGTAAAACCTGCCGATATTCAAGCATTCGCATCAATTAAGGTAGTTGGGGTAGGGGGAGCAGGTGGCTCCGCAGTGAATCGAATGGTTGATTCCGGCTTAAAAGGCGTACAGTTTATTGCTATTAACACAGATGCGCAGGCGCTCTACCATTCCCGAGCGAGCGTTAAAATTCACATTGGAAAAGATACAACCAGAGGTTTGGGTGCAGGTGCAGATCCTACGATGGGTCAAAAGGCAGCCGAAGAATCAAAAGCTGAAATTAAAGAAGCACTGACTGGTGCAGACATGGTGTTTATTACACTTGGTGCGGGTGGTGGCACAGGCTCGGGTGCGGCGCACGTTGTTGCTGAGCTCGCACAGGAAATGGATATTCTTACCGTCGGGGTGGCAACCCGGCCATTTGCATTTGAAGGTGAAAAACGCCGTAAAAACGCTGAATTTGCAATTGAGAATCTTTCAAAACATGTCGATACACTCATTACTATTCCAAATGATCGCCTGCTGCAAACCATTGATCGTAACACGCCGTTACTCGAAGCCTTTACGGTAGCTGATGACGTATTGAGACAGGGTGTGCAAGGTATTTCTGATTTAATTACTGAACACGGTTTAATTAACCTCGACTTTGCTGATGTGAAATCAGTGATGAGCAGAGCTGGCTCAGCGCTGATGGGTATTGGCCATGGATCGGGTGAAAATAGGGCGGTAATTGCGGCCCAGCAGGCCATTGAATCTCCGTTGCTTGAGGTTTCGATTGATGGTGCTCGAGGGGTTGTATTTAATATCACCGGTGGCAATGACCTGTCGATGCACGAAGTCAACGAAGCTGCTGAAGTCATTACCGCAGCAGTTTCGCCCGATGCCAACATTATTTTTGGTGCAACTATCAAGCCAGACATGGCCGATAAGCTTGAGATTACAGTCATCGCGACAGGTTTCGACGCAGCTTACTTTACTAAACGCGGTAGTACAGACCAGGCGGTCGAAGAAGATGAGCCTGAAGATGAACCGCAGCTGTCAAGTTCACTTGGCGAAGTCGAAGGTGAAGTAGAGACGATTAATATGGATGAAGATGCAAATGACACGCCAGGAGTCACCTTAAGTGACGATGAAAAAGAAGCAGACAACACACCGTTCCATAAAAGTGATGATGTCCCAAGCTCAAATATCTGGGCAAGCGACGATGACGAAAAGAAATCTGATGAAGAGCATGACATTCCTGCTTTTCTTCGCCGTTTCCGTCGTAAAAAACAGCCGGAAGTCGACGAAAAAGACGAGGAGTAGTACAAAAAGTACTTGCAACTACGCTAGCATTAGCGGTATACTTATTTAGAAGTACGCTACAGGTAGAGTAGTTGAGCGTAACTTAGAAAATTAAAGGATCAATATTCATGAAGTGTCCAACCTGTCAAAGCGAAGAGTCTAAAGTTGTTGAATCACGTGATGTGGCAAGTGGTGAAAGTATACGCCGCCGCAGAGAATGTGAATCATGTAACTCTCGATTCACCACCTATGAGCGCCTTGAACGACCGAATTTAGTCGTTGTAAAAAAAGATGGTACACGCGAGGTTTTCGATCGCTCAAAAATTCTCTGTGGGATCGAACGAGCTTCTGAAAAAACAACAATTTCTGGCCCAGAACGCGAGGATATGGTTGCGCGAATTGAGCGCAAGCTGTACGATTTAGGTACGCCTGAAGTGAGAGCGGGGGATATTGGAGAGCTTGTGATGGACGAGCTGGCGGGTGCAGATGAGGTAGCATATGTACGATTTGCAAGCGTATATCGGCACTTTACAAGTATCAAGAGCTTTGAAGAGGGTCTTTCGGCACTCAAGGCACGCAAGTCAGACTAGAGCAGTCAAATTAGTGATTGCCCTGCGTCTTCGTATGGGGTACTGCGTTTTAAAATCCCATGAAAGCCGCAGGGGAGTGACTAAGGAGGTGGAAGTCCACGTTCGCTCTAAATAAACACATTAAAATACACATTCCGGTTTTTCTGGCGAGTTCTTTAGAGAGAACACGCAGTCTTAAAGGCAAGAAAAAACGGGCCGACATAAACTAAGGAGGGGGTTGTTATGGCACAAGCTACGGTGCTGGATATTCGTCGCTATTTTACTAAAAAGGGCGTCGATGCGTACGATAATTTTACGTGGGTAGAGCGAGACTCTAAAATCGACAATCCGGTTACCGGTAAGGTCGCTTTTGAACAAAAGGCGGTCGAGTTTCCGGATACCTGGAGTTTGAATGCCATCAACATTGTGAGCCAAAAGTATTTTTCTGGTACTCCTGGAACAGACAGTCGCGAAGCAAGCCTAAAAACCCTTATTAACCGAGTTGCTGATACGATTACTCGTCACGGTGAACAAGAAGGATACTTTGCTACTAAAGACGAGGCCGAAACCTTTAACCAAGAACTTAAATTTATATTAGCTTCACAACGTGCGGCTTTTAACTCTCCCGTTTGGTTTAATATTGGCGCCGCAGGCCGTTCGCAGCAAGCCAGTGCGTGTTTTATTTTGGCGGTAGACGATACAATGCCTTCGATTCTTGATTGGTACCGTGATGAAGGGATGATCTTCAAGGGTGGCTCTGGGTCTGGACTTAATATTAGTACCATTCGCTCAAGCTATGAGCCGCTTGGTAAAAGAGCCGGAACGGCATCTGGTCCGTTAAGCTTTATGCGTGGCGCAGACTCCTCCGCCGGCGCAATTAAGTCAGGCGGCAAAACCCGACGAGCCGCAAAGATGGTGATTTTAAATGTGAATCATCCCGACATAGAAGAATTTATTTGGTGTAAAGCGATCGAAGAACGCAAAGCGCGGGTTTTGCAAGAAGCTGGATTCGATATGGATCTTGATGGCAAAGACATTTTTTCGGTGCAGTATCAAAATGCTAATAACTCTGTTCGTGTAGACGATGAGTTTATGCGTGCGGTTGAAAACAACGACGATTATAATTTGGTTGGCGTGAGCGACGGCAAGGTGTATAAAACAGTTAAAGCTCGCGACCTCTGGCGACAGATTGCCGAGAGTGCGTGGGAGTGCGCCGACCCTGGGTTGCAGTTTGATACCACGATTAATCACTGGCACACAGCACCGAATGCTGGCCGCATTAATGGGTCGAACCCTTGTTCTGAATACATGCACCTTGATAACTCGGCATGTAACTTGGCGTCAATCAATTTACTGAAGTTTTTGAATGAAGATGGTTCGTTTGACGTAGAGTCGTACAAGCAAGCAATCCAAGTCATATTTACCGCACAGGAAATCCTGGTAGGCTACAGCGAATATCCAACTGAAAGTATTGCTAAAAATGCCCGTGCATATCGAGAGCTTGGGATTGGTTACGCAAATCTTGGCGCACTTTTAATGGCCCAGGGGCTACCATACGACAGTGACGAAGGCCGAGCACAAGCAGCAGCTATTACGGCAATCTTGACTGGTCATTCGTACGCAACATCAGCGCGTCTTGCCAAGCAGGTAGGTCCGTTCGCAGGATTCAACAAAGACCGCGAAGGTATGATGAGGGTCTTGAAGCAGCACCGTGATGCCGTCCGTGATATTGATGTTCGTTTGGTGGCAGAAGATTTGCTTTCGGCTGCGGCTGAGTGTTGGGATGAAGCGGTTGAGCTTGGTGAACGCTATGGTGTTCGTAATTCACAAGCATCGGTACTCGCCCCAACTGGTACCATCGGATTTATGATGGACTGTGACACCACCGGTGTTGAACCCGACTTTAGCCTGACGAAGTTTAAAAAACTGGTAGGTGGTGGCAACATGGTGATTGTTAATCAGACAATTCCACGAGCACTGAAAACGCTTGGTTATGGTCCAAGTGAAATAGAAGACGTTGTTGCTTTTATACATGAAAACGGCAATGTTATTAATGCGCCCCATTTAAAGAAAGAACATTACGATGTATTTTCGTGTGCGGTGGGTGAAAACTCCATTCATTACAACGGACACGTTAAAATGATGGGAGCAGTGCAGCCATTTATCTCTGGCGCTATTAGCAAAACTGTTAATATGCCAGTGGAGTCTACCGTCGAAGATATTGAGGAACTTCACATGCTTTCTTGGAAGCTTGGCCTAAAGGCGGTCGCGATTTATCGTGATGGTTCAAAAGTTGCTCAGCCACTTTCTTCAAACAAAAAGTCTGACAAAAAAGATGATCTCAGTGCCCATACTGCAGAGACAGCCGAGCAAATTACTGAACAGCTTGTAGCAATGACACCAAAGGTCCGGCGTGAAATTCCACGAGTCCGAAATTCTAAAACTATGGAGTTTAAGGTATCTGGAAGCAAGGGATTCATTACAGTTGGTGAATTCGAGGACGGCACGCCTGGCGAACTGTGGCTCAAGATTGCAAAACAAGGTTCGACGCTGGCCGGGGTGATGGATGCATTGGCAATCTCAGTCAGCTACGGTCTTCAGTACGGGGTACCGCTTAAAAGTTACGTACATGCGCTTACTAACATGTCATTTGCACCTGCTGGTATGACAGACGATCCTGAGATTAAGACTGCAACTTCAATTGTGGACTATATCTTTAAGCGCCTTGCCAAGCAGTATTTGAGCATTGATGATCAGCTGGAGCTCGGATTAGTTAGTCTTGACGACATTGAAGCTGATGCACTGAGTAATCAAGCAAGCTTGTTAAGCGAAGAGCCGACACCTGTTGTCGCACCAGTAGCTGTCACAACCACTCAAGTGCCTGCGGCAACTACACCAAAGCATACTACGGCTGACGTTGCACCGCTTTGCGATAATTGTGGTAATCAAACCCAACGTGCCGGAAGCTGTTATGTGTGCACGAGCTGTGGCACAACCTCTGGTTGCTCGTAAGGTAGCAAGATCTTAAGC
>CAZNJH010000003.1:0-19172 GCA_964573355.1 uncultured Candidatus Saccharibacteria bacterium
TGTCCTTCTCGTCCGGCGTACGAGCCTGATGAGTTAAAAACGCGATTCGATACATTTGGCGCGAGTCGACCTACAGGATGGTACATTGAACAAACTGACATCGGGCTTACCATGGCAGCACTTGCTTGGAAAGCGAAGCCTGCGGATGTCGTAGCCGAAAAGTATGCTGATGTGCCAGATATGCAGATGTGGGTTAAGCGTTGTTTGTTGCAGCTTGCCGATAAGAATGGTGAACTTGACAATGCTGGTGATTATTCACAAATTATGTGGCTGGATGAAGTCTTTGCCAATAAGCAGCTTAAGCCTACTGGTAATCTTCGAAATTTTGGCGGTTTTGTATTAGGACTTGCCAGGATGCTTGAGTGCCAGGTGGTGGCGTATCGAACGATAGAGCCGCGCATGACCTACGTAGCAGCACGAGATTTTGGTAGTGATGCGAGAATATTCCAACGAGAGATTGATGCTCCCGACAGGAGAGACTTTGTCGTGATTAACCCTTCAGGAATATTGAGCGATGATATATCAACTTCAACCTCACCACTTAGGAGGCAGGGATGACAATACTGGTGATCGGCGGCATGCACGGAAATGAACCGCTAGGAATCGAACTCGTGAAATATTTCAAAATGAGTCCTGTCGAAGGTATTGATGTCTTATATGCGAATGAAAACGCAGTAGAGCGCAACGTGCGATTTATTCAGGAAGACCTTAATCGATCTTTTCCCGGTAAGCTCAAAAGTGGTGAGTATGAACTACATCGAGCCGCACAGATTCTACGTTACGCAAAGAAGTATGACATTGTGCTTGATTTTCATAACACACACTGCCCGAATAACGATTGTTCATTTATCGGGGAGTCGGCATCTAATGTATTACCTAACATCAGCAGCTACTTCGGTTTAGAAAAAGTAATTATTGCTGATTATGACTGCATCAATAAGTATGCCTCGAACTGTATTTCTATAGAGATCAGCCTTAGCAGCAAGCGAATGGATACTCGCTGGTGGTATAACAAAATTAAAACACTCGTTCAAAGCAACGAAGTTCCTGCTTCGCAGAATATTGAAACGTATGGTTTTGCGTATCGTATGACATTGGAAGACCGGGACAGATTACGATTGCCCGAAGCTAACCTCGTCGCGTTTCAAGAAATCGACTCAAACTTAGCAGTCGCAATGGGCGTGCAAGCGCCCGCATTCCCGATTTTTATCAATGATGCATATACGCCATATAACTATGGCGGCTTGCTTAACAAAATAGATGTATAATGGAGAATAATATGACAAAACTTAGTACACAAAGCTATAAAGGCGCCAGAGATTTTTATCCTGAGGATCAGCGGCTGCAGGAGTATATTTTTAGCGTCTGGCGCCGAGTGTGTCAGCGATATGGTTACGAGGAATACACTGCGCCTGTGCTGGAGCCAATTGAACTTTACACGAGCAAAACTAGTGATGAAATTGTAAATGAACAAACTTATAGCTTCACCGATCGTGGTGGCCGAACGGTTGTTATGAGGCCGGAAATGACTCCGAGTGTGTCTCGTATGGTAGCTGCCAGGCGGCAAGAACTTGCGTACCCGCTTAGGTGGTTTTCCATTCCAGACTGTTGGCGTTACGAACGTCCGCAACGTGGTAGGAATCGGCAATTCTGGCAACTAAACGTGGACCTATTTGGGGTGGCAACGATCGATGCCGATTTGGAAATCATTTCAGTTGTTGAGTCGATCATGAAAGAATTCGGGGCTGATGAATCAATGTTTCAGATTAAAATTAACAGTCGTAAACTCATTAATCTAATCATGAATCAGTATCTTGAACTCGACGCAACTCGTGCGAAGCAAATGGTACAGCTATTTGATCGAAAAGATAAGATGCCAGCAGATGCGTTTGTTGCCAAGGCTCGCGATGTTTTTAAGCCAGAACAAGCAGAGAAAGGGTTACAAAAACTCTACACTTTGATTAAAGCAAAAACTTTGGCGGATTTGCCGAAAGAAATAATTGAAACTGTAGCTGTGAAAGAGGTGCAGCTATTATTCACGCTTTTGGCAGAACATCAAATTACGTCAGTTACGTTCGACATAACCCTTATGCGAGGCTTTGAATACTACACTGACATCGTCTTTGAGGTTGTTGATCTTGACCCACAAAATAATCGCTCCATGTTTGGCGGCGGCCGGTACGATGGACTGGTAGGTGCATTTGGCGTGGAGCCTATTGCAACAGTTGGGTTTGGTATGGGTGATGCACCAATAGAAAACTTTTTAGAAGCTCATAACTTGCTGCCGTCGCTGCAAACTGCGACTCAAGTATATGTCATACCAATCGGTGATGTGCTCAAAGAAGCCCAGAAAGTGGTACGGAAGCTCCGCGGCAGCGGTGTAAATGTTGCGGTTGACCTAATTGATCGGAAACCTGATAAACAGATTAAAGCAGCCTTGAAACTGGGGGTACCGTACTTGCTGTTCATAGGGGAAGAAGAGCTGCAAAACCAGAAGTTTATATTGAGGAATGTTGAGACTAAATCTGAAAACACAAGTACGCTTGATGAAATTATAGATTTAGTTAATCAAAAGTAAATTGTATTGAAAGGATGAGGCATGGCAGCTAGTGAAAATGCGCAGATGCAAGAGCTTGCGACATTGTACGGGGTTGATGAGATAGCAATATCAAATGCATTTGGAGCTTCATGGATCGGTGATAGAGTTGGTCTCGCTCCCGATGAGCATGGTGATGTTTTAGAGCTGGAGAGAGTCTCTTACCTAGTAGCGAGTGATCAAAGAGGGGTTGAGGGAATCCCGGTAGCTCCAGAGGAGCTACATGGCACGTATTCTCTGATGAAAGTTATTGAACACGTTCGACGTTGTAAGCCATGCGCAGCAATGGTAGTAAGCTTTACGGCGCTGCGTCCTACGAGCGCAGATCTGTCAACTGCAGTAGCAATTGATCGGCAAATGTGAAATAATAGCAAGCTATGCAAGTAAAACGACAAGATAATTCAGAGACCAAAGTAACATTAACCATCTCCCTCGGCCTTGAGGAGTTAACGCACGCGAAGCAACACGAGCTACAAGAACAAGCGAAAAAAATTAAAGTAGCAGGTTTTCGACCTGGCAAGGCGCCGCTCAGTGTCGTGGAAAAACAACTCGATGATAACCAGCTTCAGGCAAGTGTCATCAATCACGCAATAAATGATTTTTACGGCAAAGCACTCGAAGATCAAAAATTACGAACACTCAATCAACCAGAAGTTGAGGTGAAGAGCTTTGTTGCGTACTCAGAGCTGACATTTACCGCAGTTGTAGAGATTATGCCAGCAGTTAAGCTAGCGGATTATCACAAAATTAAAAAAACGACACCCGCGGTGACTGTTTCCGAGAAAGAAGTTAATGAAGTACTGGAAAATCTGGCAAGCCGGGGCGCAACAAAAACAGATAGCAAAGCTGCAGCTAAAGATGGTGATGACGTTGTCATTGATTTTGAAGGCAAAAATGACAAAGGCGAAACAGTAGCCGGTGCGAGCGGCAAGGATTACAGCTTAAAGCTCGGCAGCAACAGCTTTATACCAGGATTTGAAGCAGGTTTGGTCGGTGTTAAGGTGGGTCAGCAAAAAGATCTCAAGCTGACATTTCCAAAAGACTATCACGCTAAAAATTTAGCGGGAACAAAAATTACATTCAATGTAACGGTTAATAAGGTGCAAACCGCTACTCTGCCTGCGATCGACGACGCGTTCGCTGCAACGGTTGGACCATTTAAGAGTCTCGAGCAACTTAAGACAGATATTAAACAGCAGCTGCTTGAACAAAAAGAAACAGAAGCTATCAATAAAGTGAAAGACGAGATCGTTGAAGAACTTGTAAAGAAGTCATCATTCCCAATCCCAGAAGTACTGTTGAATGATCAGCTTGCCATGCTGGAGCATGATTTTGCACAAAATTTAGCATACCGTGGCATCACCAAAAAAGAGTACATCGAACAGTCCGATTTTAAAGATGAGACTGAGTGGAAAACAAAAGAATTACAAGTTCAAGCCGAGCGACGAGTATCGGTCGGGATGGTGCTGGCTGAAGTTGCTGAAGCTGAAGGCCTTTCGGTACAAGAAGACGAACTTACTGCACGCATCGAACTATATAAACAGCAGTATCAGCAATCAGCAGCACAATTTGATTCACCTGATATGCGCCGGGAGGTTGCCTCTCGATTACTGACAGAAAAAACGGTAGATTGTCTTTATGCGCTTGCTGTAGGTACCAAGAAGTAAGCCACTATAGAATACGGAATGCTACGAGAGTGTCTCCACGATCTGCAGGGTCGTACAAAAGTACAAAAGAGGATTAATACTGGTATTCATCTTGCAGCGGCTGGTCTATTTCAGTTCGAACAGGGATTTGCGCAGTCAAGTAAAAATATTATTTCGATAGGCTTTGTAGTAATCGCCGGTGCAATTGCTGGAAGTCGCGTAGCCTCTGTAGAGTTACCTCAACCCAGCGACGGCCAACAGCAGGATGAGGGCACTCGGAGTGTGGGCGAAGAGCCCGAGCTCGACTAAGTCTTTGCCATGGCTGAGTAGCATTAATTCAATTTCATCGAGTATATCTTCGCGAAGCGCGATGCTCCAACTTTCAAAATAGTTGCTATCCATGATGCTATATTGATTAGTTTGATTGATAAGGTATGAAATAAGCTCACGATGTCTCAGCTCGCGAACATCCTCGAGTTCTATCAGGCGTTCTAAGCCGCGCTCAATCGCGCTTTCAAGGTCATGGGTTAAAGAAGTGTGGGGAGTCGGGTGTGATAAAAGAAGAGCTTCAAATGCTTGTGAAAAAGTTAAATATACCACTACTCTTTTTGTCTGGATTGCGGACTGCATGATGCTATTATAACACAAATATAGGACATGAACAAGTCTGTGCTACAACTTAGCACTCTTGCCAATTGAGTGCCAAATTGTTACACTATGAGCATGTTAATACCAACTGTCATTGAACCAACCGGACAAGGTGAGCGTGCCTTCGATCTCTATAGCCGCCTTCTCAGGGAGCGAATCATATTTTTACACGATGAAGTGAACGAACATACTGCCGGCTTGATCGTTGCACAGCTGTTATTTTTACAGAGTGAGGATCCAAAAAAAGATATCTATCTCTACATCAATAGTCCAGGTGGCGCTGTGTACGATGCGCTTGCCATTTACGATACGATGCAGTTTATTACCAATGATGTGCAGACCTTTGGTATTGGAGTCCAGGCTTCAGCGGCAGCCTTCCTGCTCAGCTCTGGTGCAAAAGGTAAACGGTACTTATTACCAAACGCAACCGTCATGATTCATCAACCATCAAGCGGAACGCGCGGCAAAGTTACCGACCAGGAGATTGATCTGAAAGAATCGCTGAGGATTAAACGACTTCTTGAGACAATTATGGCAAAGAATACTGGGCAGTCTGCAAAGAAGATTCACGAAGACATGGAGCGTGATTTTTGGATTACTGCAGACGAGGCAGTGGTGTATGGACTGGTTGATAAAATTGTCACCAAACCGATTAAGACATAGTGCTCGTGGTTGCAGAAATATGACGAAGCCAATAAGATTTATATAAACATGCGCGCAGATTCACAAACATATCGATTAGCTCCATACAACTACCTTGACCAGTTATGGTTGCCCGGTTTGGTGGCTGCAAATGCGGATATGCTTACTGCCGATTTTCCAAAACTTGCAAGCAGACACGCAAATGCTGCAAAGTCACTGCGGGTAATCCGTGGCTTAAGGAAGAATCCCGCGATAGCAGGATTTACGATACGCAAAGAAGTACACACTGCTCATGATCTTGATGCGTGCTTCAATATCCCTATTTTGCGGGCGTATACGCAGCGAAGAATCGGAATGGCTTCTCTGTCGGTGGGGACGTGTGGTGATGTTGAAGGTGTGGTATTTGCTGGCTGGCTTGATAAGGAACATCAGCGAAGCGGTATCGGCAAACAGGTCGGCAGCATGTTGCTCGATAAAGCGGTAGATTTTGCAACAACACATTCGCTATATACGATTATGACAGTTGTACGCCCCGATAATATTGGCTCCGTGCGTATCGTAGAGGGGCTTGGGCTTGACCCATATGATGTACCGCAAGACTACGCAGCAGCATTTGGTGATGGAGTCAGCTCGCAGCGACAGTTATATGTAGCGCCGGTCAATCAACTGCATGGGTCTACTGCTCCAACTACTTGACAATTACGTATTTTACAATCACAATGGCATGCATAGAGGTAGTAAAGTCATTGATTTACTGTTGGTGCACGGTAGTAAATCATCAATCTAATTGCAGGTTGCAAACGGCTTAGGGTGACTTCTTAAAGATCACTAATTTAATCAATACAAGAAACGGCGCGACTACGTTTTGATTATACTTCGGGCAACACTCATTCAGTAACGAGTAGGGTTTCAAGCTCTGGTAACAACCAGGGCGTTTTGAGGTACTAATTAATCCATAAGTAACGCGTTTGTAAACAAGGAGTAGGCTGTTTATGGCGACCACGCAAACAAGCAAAACCAAAACTGACAAAACAGCATCAACGAATCGTGTGTATTTCACGAAAACTGATGATGCGCTGACGATTCCGAACCTGATTGAACACCAGACGAAATCGTTCCAAACATTTGTCCAGGAAGGTTTAGGCGAAATCTTTGCAGAAATCAACCCAGTCGAAGACTACACTGGTACCAAAATTGAACTCCGCTTTAAAGAATATCGTTTTGGCGAACCAAAAATGGATGAACTGACAGCTCGAGAAAATAATGTCAGTTTTGAAGCTCCGCTGTATGCAAACCTTGAGCTGACCAATAAGGTAACTGGTGAAGTAAAAGAACAAGAAATTTATCTTGGTGACTACCCATGGATGACTTCAAGAGGGACATTTGTGATTAATGGAGCTGAACGCGTGGTTGTCAGTCAGCTTATCCGAAGTCCTGGTATTTTCTTTACTGCTGATACTGCTGGCGGGCGAAACGTCTACGGTGCTAAATTAATCCCTGGCCGTGGTGCGTGGTTAGAATTCGAAACTGCTGCCAACGGTGCAATTTACGTAAAAATTGATCGTCGCCGTAAACTTGCAGTCACCACACTCCTTCGTGCTCTTGGCTATGCGCAAAATGGTCAACTAAAAGAACTCTTTAAAGATGTTGACACTGGTGAAACCAGCTACATCGACGCGACACTAGCGAAAGATCCAAGCAAAGGTAACAGTGATGCTTTGATTGAAGTCTATCGACGAATTCGTCCTGGTGATCTCGCGACAGTTGACAATGCCCGAAGTCTTATTGAAAACGTGTTCTTTAACTTCAAACGCTTTGATCTGTCACGTGTCGGCCGTTATAAAATGAACAAACGACTTGATATTGATGTTGCTAACATTGCTAAAAATCGCGTGATGCGACTTGATGACCTTGTCGCGATCATCAAAGAGATCATCCGGCTGAATAACACCCAGGAGGCTCCTGATGATATCGACAGTCTTGCTAATCGCCGCGTAAAACTTGTGGGCGAACTCGTGCAGCGACAATTCAGAATCGGATTACTCCGAATGGAGCGAAATGCTAAGGACCGCATGAGTATGTCTGAGATCGAAACAGTTACACCTGCTCAGTTGATTAATGCACGACCTATCGTGGCGGCTGTTCGTGAATTTTTTGCGTCATCACAGCTCTCACAGTTTATGGACCAAACCAACCCACTTTCAGAACTTGCCCATAAGCGTCGCTTAAGCTCGATGGGCCCCGGTGGATTATCTCGTGAACGTGCCGGTTTTGAAGTACGTGATGCACATGCAACGCACTACGGCCGTCTCTGTACCGTAGAAACACCTGAAGGCGCAAACATTGGACTGGTGCTTAACTTGGGCTCACATGCTCGCGTAAACGACTACGGGTTTATTGAAACACCGTATCGGGTTGTTAAAAACAGTAAGGTCACCAAAGATGTTGTTTACCTCGATGCAGATGAAGAAAAACGAGCAATTATTGCTTCTGCTGGTCTTGAGCTCAAAGCTGATGGCAGCTTTGTGGACGAACGTGTTTCTGCTCGTGTGAAATTACAGCCAGAAGAAGTTGATGCAGAACTTGTAACACATATGGATGCCGCTCGAAACCAGATTCTTGGTTCAACAGCTTCGCTGATACCATTTGCCGAAAAAGACGCCGTGGGTCGTGCCTTGATTGCCTCTAACCAGCAAAAACAAGCTGTGCCACTCATTAAAACCATGGCCCCGGTAGTTGGTACTGGTATGGAAGCGATTGTGGCGGCAAACAGCGGCCAGGTCATTTACGCTGAAGAAGCTGGCGAAGTGACTAAGGCAGACGGCGATGAAGTTGTCGTTAAGTACGCAAAAACGACAAAGACGTATCGTCCGCAGCATTTTATACGTACCAATGAAGGTTCAAGCATGAACCAAAAAGTTGTGGTAAACCGAGGCGAGAAGGTTAAGCCTGGGGATAGTCTGATTGAAGGTATGAGTGTTCAAGATGGTGAACTTGCACTTGGTAAAGACCTCGTCGTTGCCTTCATGCCATGGAACGGGTATAACTTTGAAGACTCAATCGTTATCTCTCGCCGCTTAGTGGAAGACGATGAGCTGACCTCTGTGCACATTACTGATTACATGGTTGAGGTGCGTGAAACGAAGCTCGGACCTGAGATAGTGACACGAGATATCCCAAATGTTTCCGAAGAAAGTCTCCGACACCTTGATGAAAATGGTATTGTTCGGATTGGCGCTGAAGTGAAAGCTGGCGATATTCTTGTGGGTAAAATTACGCCAAAAGGTGAGCAAGAACTTAGCTCAGAAGAACGGCTGCTTCGTGCGATCTTTGGTGAAAAGGCAAAAGACGTTCGTGATACCTCTCAGCGAATGAGTAATGGTAAGCACGGAAAAGTCGTTGGTGTTAAAATCTTCAGTCGTGCCAATGGTCATGACCTTAAGGCTGGTGTGCTGATGCAGGTGCAGGTTTTCGTAGCTCAAATGCGTAAAATTGCTGTGGGTGATAAATTAGCAGGTCGTCATGGTAACAAGGGTGTTATCGCGCGAATTATGCCAGAAGAGGACATGCCGTTTATGGAAGATGGTACTCCCGTAGATATCGTCCTCAACCCGCTTGGTGTGCCATCTCGTATGAACATCGGGCAGTTGTTTGAAACACATCTTGGTATGGCCGCACGCGCACTTGGGTACAAAGTGGCAACCCCAGCGTTTAACGGTGTGCCGGTAGATACTATTAAAGCGGAACTCAAAAAAGCTGGTTTACCAGAAGATGGTAAACAACACTTAATCGACGGCCGAACTGGTGAATACTTTAAAGAACGAGTTTCAGTTGGCGTGATGCATATCATTAAACTGCACCACATGGTTGCTGATAAAATTCATGCTCGATCAATCGGCCCATACACGATGGTCACCCAGCAACCGCTTGGTGGTAAGGCGCAAAATGGTGGTCAACGATTTGGCGAGATGGAGGTGTGGGCGCTTGAAGCGTATGGCGCCGCCAATACACTTCAGGAAATGCTTACTTTGAAATCAGATGATGTATATGGCCGATCAAAAGCCTATGAAAGCATCATTAAGCAAGAGCCAATCGTTGGACCAAAAATTCCTGAAAGCTTTAACGTACTGGTGAAAGAACTACAGGGCTTAAGTCTTAGAGTTGATCTGATTAATGAAAATGGTGCAGAGGTTGACGCAGAAGAGGTACTTGAAGCGACGGTGGCTGAAGAGGCGCAGAATCTCCCAGAAGTATTGCCTGAACAAGCTGTACCAATGGACGTAACTGAAGAAATGGTTGCAAGCGAATTCGAAGTTCTCGATGACACCGGTGCCTCGGATATTGCGGTTGATGACCCAGTTGCAACTAATGATGATCAAAACGACGACGATGATGATTCAACTGACCTTGAAATGAAAGAGGAGGCGTAATATGCGACCAGGCCTATTTACTACAACAATGACTGATTTCGATGCGGTACGATTGGTTGTTGCAAGTCCCAGCGATATCCTCGACTGGAGCTACGGCGAAGTAACGAAACCAGAAACTATCAACTACCGAACGCAAAAACCAGAGCGTGACGGTTTGTTTTGTGAGCGAATCTTCGGACCGGTAAAAGACATTAATCCACACGATGCAAAATACAAGGGCGTTCGTTCTCGTGAAGCGGCGGTGGATAAAAATGGTGAACTCGTTACCAAATCGATTGTACGACGTGAACGAATGGCGCACATAAGCTTAGCGGCTCCTGTAGCTCACATATGGTTTTTACGCGGTACACCAAGCCCAATTGGGTTGTTGCTGAATATCACCGTAAAAAATCTTGAACGAATTGTATATTTTGCTTCATATGTCATTATCAATGTAGACGAAGCAAAAAAAGAACAACTGCTTGCAGATGCCGAAGCCGAACTTGAAGCAGCAAAGGTTGCAATTAAGGCTCGGATGGAAAAAGAAGCGGAAGCTGAAGGCGCAGATATTAAAGCGCTTGCAGAAGCACAAAGTAAAGAACTTGATGATGTTACAGCTGAGTACCTCGCGAAAAAGCAGCAACTCGATTCATTGTCAAAGGGTGGATTAATTTCTGAAACCGATTACCGTGCGATGCCTGATGAGTATCAAGATATTGCAGAAGTTGGAATGGGTGGTTTGGCGCTACAGAAGTTACTCGACGAGATTAAACTCGACGAACTGATTGCAGAACTTGGCGAAGAAGTCGAAGGCACAAAAGGCCAGCGTAAAAAGAAGTTGATGAAACGCCTGAAAATGCTTGAAGGCATGCAGAGTGCTGGCATTGATCCTGGTAGCATGTGTGTCAGTATTCTGCCAGTTATTCCTCCGGATTTACGTCCGATGGTGCAACTGACGGGTGGTAGGTTTGCAACAAGTGACATGAACGATTTGTATCGACGCGTGATCAACCGTAACAATCGTCTTAAGAAGTTGATGGATCTCAATGCTCCTGAAGTAATCCGTCGCAACGAACAGCGAATGCTGCAAGAAGCAGTGGATGCGCTCATTGATAACTCCGCAGCCCGTTCCGGTCGAGCTGTGAGCGCCACTGGGGGACGTCGTCGACTGAAGTCACTGAGCGACCAACTCAAAGGTAAGCAAGGCCGATTCCGCCAAAACCTACTTGGTAAGCGTGTTGACTACTCAGGTCGTAGCGTTATTGTTGCCGGCCCTGAGCTTAAGATTGATGAATGTGGTCTTCCAAAACTCATGGCACTGGAGCTTTTCAAACCATTTGTTATTGGCTGGTTGATGCAGCATGAATACGCCCACAATATCAAGAGCGCGACTCGTCTCATCGAGGCCAACGAAAGCGTTATTTGGGATGCACTTGATGATGTAATTCAGGGTAAGTACGTACTCTTAAACCGTGCGCCGACCCTTCACCGTCTATCAATCCTTTCATTTAAACCTAAGTTGATTGAGGGTAAAGCAATTCAGTTACACCCATTGGTATGTAAAGGTTTCAACGCCGATTTCGATGGTGACCAAATGGCAGTACACTTACCGCTCTCGAGCATTGCACAGAAAGAGGCTCGTGAACTCATGCAAGCAAGTAAAAACTTGCTTAAACCAGCAGACGGTTCACCTATCCTTCATATTGAACAAGATATTGTCCTGGGCTGCTATTACTTAACCTACGAAAAGCCAGGTGTGACTACTGATGTTGTGACGCCTATGGCGAATCTTGATGAAGCAATCATGGCACTTGAAGCTGGTAAATTGAAGCTGCAAAGTCGGATTCGTACGAACTTCCGTGGAGCAACGATTGAAACAACCGTTGGCCGGCTGCTGTTTAATGCTATCTTCCCTGAAGATTTTGCCTTTTACAATGAGCCAATTAGGAAGAAGCGGCTGGTGGCGGTAATGGGTCGAGTATTTGCGCAGTACGGTTCAGATGTGACAGCAGAAGTAGCTGATGAATTAAAGCGTCTTGGCTTTAGTTACGCAACATTTGCTGGTATTTCGACTGGTATGGATGACTATTTTGATCTCGAAGGTCTCGATACTCTTATCGAAGCCGGTGAGGAAAAGGCATCAGCAATTTCAGATCAGTACGAACAAGGGCTTATTACCGAAGAAGAACGATATCGACTTACTGTAAGTACCTGGCGTGACGTTGATGAAAAGGCACAGGCTAAGCTGGTAGACGCGTATAACGATGTCGACACCGGCATTAGTATTGCTATGATCTCAGGTGCACGTGGTTCTACCTCCCAGATCAAGCAGGTATCTGGTATGAAGGGTCTTGTGGTGGACGCAGTTGGACGCGAAGTTGAGTTGCCGATTCGAAACAACTACAAAAAAGGTCTCACACCAATTGAGTACTTCGTGGATACGCGTGGTTCACGAAAGGGTCTGATCGATACAGCCCTCCGTACTGCCGACTCAGGTTACCTGACTCGTCGAATGGTAGATGTGGCACAAGATGTGTTTACGGTTGCCGAAGAAGGCGAAGACAAGGGCTTGGTCATGAAGCGCTCAGAAACTGAAGCGCTCGGTATGAACTTCGGTGTGCGCCTCAGTGGCCGTTTTGCTGCAGAGGATATCACCATCGGTGGTAAAACAATTCTCAAGGCAAACGAGCTTATCACAGAAGAGGTCGCAAACCAAGTTGATGCGAGCGATCTTCAAGAGGTTCGTATTCGTAGCGTTCTTTCCGCCGCCAATTTACGTGGCATCAGTCCTAAGAGCTATGGTATCGACATGGCGACTGGCGAAGTAGTAAAGCCATTCCAACCAGTTGGTGTAATAGCGGCTCAATCAGTTGGTGAGCCGGGTACACAGCTTACGATGCGTACGAAGCACACAGCTGGTGCAGCACTTTCAGAAGACGTGACGCAAGGTTTGCCTCGAGTTGAAGAGCTTCTTGAGGCCCGTGTACCACGCTCTCAAGCGTTCTTGAGTGAGCTCGACGGTACTGTTAATATCTGGGAAGACGGCAATCACTATGTGGTACAAGTCACCCCAACAGATGCACGTGTTGAAGAGCTCCCGCTTGAAAAACGCAAGCCTCAGATAAAAGCTGGCACCGAAATATTGGCTGGTGACGTAATCGCTTCTGACAAAGACGGCGAAAGACCATTAGTTGCCCCATTTGCTGCAACCGTAGAATTCACAAAAGAAACCGCTATTCTAACAGCCCACCACACAGCGCCGATCAAGTACGAAGTTCCTGCTACCAAGGTGATTACTGTGCAAGATGGCGATAGTGTCAAAGCTGGCGATCGCTTAACCAATGGTTCACTCAATCTTCACGAGCTCATGAAGCTTCGTGGTGTTGAAGAGACGCAGCGGTACATTATTAACGAAATTCTAGGGATGTTTGCCCAGCAGGGTGTAGATCTTGCTGATCAGCATCTTGAAATTATCGTACGTCAAATGTTTAGTCGTGTGCAAATTGAAGACAGTGGTGACACGCTCTTTGTAACGGGCGATATCGTTAGCAAGGCTGCCGTTATTGAAGAAAACGCTAAGCTTGTTGCAGCTGGCAAACAGCCAGCTGAGTTTAGTCAGTTGCTCCTCGGTATCGCAAAAGTTTCAACTTGGAGTGATAGCTTCCTTTCCGCTGCATCGTTCCAAGATACCACTCGCGTATTGATCAATGCCGCTACAAGTGGCCGTATCGATCGTCTCTATGGTTTGAAAGAGAACGTTATCATTGGACGCAAGATCCCTGTTGGTACAGGTGTCCTGCAAGATGATGAAGTTGCATTGTAACCATAAAACTGTTACAATCAACTTAAAGAGTTTCAGATTATTAACAATGTGGTAAGTAGTAAGTGAAAAGTAGTGAGTTCGTGCTGAGTCTCGCTACTAATAACCTATTGCTCATCACAATAAAAATTCCGGAGAATTTTTATACATGCCAACAATTAGTCAATTAGTGCGAAAACCTCGCTCAAAGGGTGGTGCAAAAGTGAAAACTGCCGCCCTACGTAAGGTGAATAACACACTAAAAGTGAAGAGTTACGAAAAGCCAGCCCCGTTTAAACGTGGTGTTTGTATAAAAGTGACTACAAAAACGCCTCGTAAACCAAACTCAGCACTTCGCAAGGTAGCGCGTGTGCGTCTTTCGAACGGTCATGAGGTTTGGGCATACATTGGTGGTGAGGGTCATAACCTACAGGAGCACGCTGTTGTCTTAGTACGTGGTGGTCGTGTACCAGATTTGCCAGGTGTACGGTACCACATCGTCCGTGGTAACCTCGATCTTCAGGGTGTTGCAGACAGAAAACAGGGCCGTTCTAAGTACGGTGCCAAGAAAGCAGGTAAATAATGCCGCGCAAGAAAACTAAATCACTGATTCGAAATATTCAACCAGATCGTAAGTACAACTCTGTGTTAGTACAGCGATTAATAAACCGAAGCATGGTAGATGGCAAAAAAGCTTCTGCTGAAGCTGCCATATACCGCGCTATGGAAGAGGCTGCAAAAAGAGCCAAAGCCGAAGACCCACTTCAAGTGCTTGAAGAAGCACTCGCAAATGTGTTTCCGGGCGTAGAAGTAAAATCTCGTCGTGTCGGTGGTGCAAACTACCAAGTACCATTTCCTGTTGAAGGACACCGTAAAACTCACCTGGGCTTAATGTGGTTTGTTGCAGCTGCTCGAGCTCGAAAAGGCATGCCATACTGGCAGCGACTTGCAAACGAAATTGTCGATGCACACAATCAAGCTGGCGCAGCAGTCAAAAAACGTGAAGATACCCACAAGATGGCTGAGGCAAACCGTGCCTTCGCACACTTTGCAAGGTTCTAAATTGTGACTGAGCTCAGATTAACCCCGTGGATGCAAGTAGCCCAGGACATATACCCTGGCCAAGGTTTTGAGGCACAAATCGATCTGTATCACGCGTTAGCAACCGATATTGTGACTGAGCGAAGTATGGCGGTTGGGGAACAACCCAAAAGAGACGGCGAACAGATTGCACACCTATGGAAAGACGAGATTGTGGCGAGCTTAACGGGTCAATTAGCCTTTAAGCTGGCTTCATCAACCCATCGAGCAGATACTGACCTGTTTGGTAATGATGGTCTTTACGGTCTTGCACGAGAATGGAAAGTAATTCACCGTTGGCATCATTTGCGTGATCGGTTCGTACAAATAGCTGAAGCGCAATATGATGACGATGAAGTGCCACAACGAGTCTCTGAAGCTCGGGATATACTGACACACATAGGTGAACGCTCACTTACCGACAGACAAATCGCCGACATAATAACAAACGAGCTACGACTCGATATCGATAACATACTTGTAACAAAAGAAGGGTAAAGCATGGCGACGAAAAAATTAGATTTAGTAAAGCTGAGAAACGTTGGAATTATCGCCCACATTGATGCGGGTAAAACTACTACAACCGAAGGTATTTTGTACCGAACCGGTATTAATCACAAGATCGGTGTGGTTCGCGGTGAAGGTGACGGTGCTACCACTGACTGGATGGAGCAAGAAAAAGAACGTGGTATTACAATCACTTCTGCTGCAGTGACCTGTTTCTGGAAAGACCATCAGATCAATATTATCGATACGCCGGGTCACATTGACTTTACGGTTGAAGTAGAGCGCTCACTCCGTGTCCTAGATGGTGCGGTTACCGTATTTGACGGAAAAATGGGTGTGGAGTCGCAGTCTGAAACTGTTTGGAGACAAGCTGATAAGTACGGCGTGCCTCGCGTGTGCTTTATCAATAAAATCAACCAAACTGGTGGTGACTTCTGGAAGTCACTCGAAACTATCCATGCTCGCCTTACCAAAAAAGCTTTTGCTGTTCATATACCAATTGGCTTTGAGCAGAGTATCAACGGCGTTGTCGATTTGCTCGACATGAAAGCATACACGTATACTGAATACCACGACAAAGCACTGGTAGAAGGTGATATTCCGGAAGACTTACTTGAAAAGGCTAAAAATGCTCGCTCACTCTTGCTAGAAGCTGCTGTAGAGCACGACGATGATCTCATGATGAAGTTCTTGGAAGAGGGTGAAGAGGCCATTACTAATGAAGAATTCCGCGCAGCGCTCCGCAAAGGTGTTCTGTCGGGTGAATTGTTCTTAGTCACTGGTGGCGATGGCCGTGGTGTGATTGTAGAAAAAGTACTTGATCTTATGACTGAGTTCTTGCCAAGCCCAATTGACCGTGGCTCGGTATGGGGTACACACCCGAAAAGTGGTGATGAAATTGAACGAAAACCCGCTAATGAAGAACCATTTGCCGGTCTTGCGTTTAAAATCGCAACTGATCCATTCATGGGTAAGCTATGTTTCTTCCGAGTATACTCAGGAAAAATTGAAGCAGGCAGTTACATATACAACAGTACGACTGGTGAAAAAGAACGTGTTGGCCGCGTTGTACGTATGCATGCTGACAAGCGCGAAGATGTAGAATTTGTTGAAGCTGGTGATATCGCCGCAATCGTCGGCCTTAAGAAGGTAACGACTGGTAATACATTGTGCGACATAAGCAATCCGATCATTTTAGAGAGTATTGAGTTCCCTGAACCTCCGGTTTCGATTGCTATTGAACCAAAAACGAAAGCCGATCAAGAAAAGATGGCGCTTGCACTGCAGCGACTTGCAGAAGAAGATCCAACCTTCCGTGTTCATTCTGACGAAGAGACTGGTCAAACAATCATTTCTGGTATGGGTGAGCTGCATCTTGAAATTCTTGTTGACCGAATGAAACGAGAGTTTAGTGTCGAAGCCAATATTGGCCAGCCACAGGTTGCATACCGAGAAACAATTAAAAAAGAAATTGAAATTCAGGGCAAATTTATTAAGCAGTCAGGTGGCCGTGGTCAATACGGTGATGTATGGTTGCGCCTGAAGCCAAATGAACCAGGCAAAGGTTTTGAGTTCATTAATTCAATTAAGGGTGGTGTTGTTCCACAAGAATACATTAAACCTGTTGAAAATGGTGTAATCGAAGCAATGGGCAATGGTGTGATTGCTGGGTACCCAGTTGTTGATCTTACTGCTGAACTCTATGACGGTAGCTACCACGATGTCGACTCTAACGAAATGGCCTTTAAGATAGCTGGATCAATGGCGCTGCAAAGTGGTGTTAAGCAAGGTGCCCCAGTACTATTAGAGCCGGTTATGAAAGTTGAAGTTGTTACTCCCGAAGAGTTCATGGGTGATGTTATTGGCGATCTTAACTCACGCCGTGGTCGGGTTGAAAGTATGGAAGACCGTTCGCAGGCAAAAGTAATCTTAGCATATGTGCCACTGGCTGAAATGTTTGGTTACACGACCGATATTCGTTCGATGACGCAAGGTCGTGCCTCAAGCACGATGGAACTCGCGCATTACGCTGAAGTCCCACCGAATGTTGCTGAAGCGGTTATTGCAAACCGCAGCAAATAAATTATTGATAAGCGTGGTGGGAGAATCGACAGTAGCACATGTCATATGAATCTCATGCAGTTGGAAGCGCACTAAGCACTTTAAGTGATGAACGTGTGCTGCCGAGCTTGATAGATACCGCTCACCAAGTTGGAGCAATCACCGAAGGGATGCTCGTGATGACTTCTCTGGGTACGGTGACCCGTGCCATAGCTACGCCGTATTACGATAGTATTCAATTTAGTCATTCAATATTCGATAGATTTGCTGCAGCAGCAGAAAATGGCTATCCCTTTGTCGAAGCGGCTGTACGCGTAGCCGGAGAAAACCTTCATCAACCAACAGCCGCGCAAGTTGTTCTACGTTTTTGCGGTGCACCGTACGAAGATGACATATCAACTGTGGCTCAAGTGGGATGTGTGTACAACCTTTCCGATAGCCAAAAATATGGATCATACGAAAATGTAGTGACTGAAGTGTATCGGCGCCGCGAATGGGGGGCGCTAGTGCCGAGCCTTACAGGCTTTGTTCGTATATCACCTTCTGTAAAACGCAAGAAGAATGGCAAGTGGCAGCTGAAACCAGCAGCTGAGACGTCATACGTTGTACGAACAATTCAACGCGGTGTAAACAATGCAAGATATATACATGCTGCTGATTTAACAAAATAAGCTTAGTTCAATGTACTTGCTACCAGATACAAAATACTATATACTACTACGGTATCTCGCGTGAGGGTTTTGCTATAGTGCAAGCTAGCAATAAGGACCGCGTGACAAAATAACTGATAATAATTAATAACAAGGAGAAAATCTCAATGGCAGATTTTGACCGAAGTAAACCACATGTGAACGTTGGTACTATGGGCCACGTTGACCACGATTACGCATGTATTGGCTAAGAAGCTTCCAAGCGATGTAAACAAGCCGAAGAACTACGACGAAATCGACAACGCACCTGAAGAAAAGCAACGCGGTATTACGATTGCTACTTCACACCAAGAATATGAAAGCGAAAAGCGTCACTACGCTCACGTGGACATGCCTGGTCACGCCGACTACGTTAAGAACATGATCACTGGTGCTGCACAAATCGACGGCGCAATTCTCGTTGTTGGTGCAAACGATGGTCCATTGCCTCAAACTCGCGAACACGTATTGCTCGCGAAACAAGTTGGTGTACCAAAGATTGTTGTATTCATGAACAAGATGGACTTGGCAGATGCCGAGCTCGTTGAACTTGTTGAAGAAGACATCCGTGATCTACTTGAGAAGAACGGCTTTGACCGTGAATGTCCAATCATCAAAGGTTCTGCAACAAAAGCGCTTGAAGGCGACCCTGCTTCTGAAGACGCTGTCATGGAGCTTGTTAAAGCACTTGATGACTATGTTCCAGAACCAACCCGTGATCTCGACAAGCCATTCCTGATGCCTATCGAAGACGTGTTCTCAATCAAGGGTCGTGGTACAGTTGCGACCGGTCGTATTGAAACTGGTATCGTAAAGGTGAACGACGAAGTTGAAATCGTTGGTATCAAAGATAGCCAAAAATCAGTTGTAACTGGTATTGAAGCTTTCAAGAAATCACTTGACCAAGGTCAAGCTGGCGATAACGCGGGCATCTTGCTCCGTGGTATTGAGCGAGATGATATCGAACGTGGCCAAGTTATTGCAAAGCCAGGTACGATTACTCCTCACACCGAATTTGATGCAGAAGTTTACATTCTCACCAAAGAAGAAGGTGGTCGTCACACGCCATTCTTCAAAGGTTACAAACCTCAGTTT
>CAZNJH010000004.1:0-4955 GCA_964573355.1 uncultured Candidatus Saccharibacteria bacterium
GGCTCGGGTTTCATTCAGCGCAGTCATAAAAGCATCTGTGTTTGCGCCACAATTTTGTAATTTTGCCGTAGATTCCCGGGCGCTGTCATATTTTTCATAATCATTTTTAAATTGTTCAATTAATGCTGCGAGACGATCAACATTTGCACGCATATCTGCAGCTTTTGGTTGATTATTGCGTTCGAGCCGAACAACAAAGTTGGTCATGCGCTGATGAATATAACGGTATGCCTGCAGTCGATCAACCCGACCTCTTAAATCACGCGGTTTTTGAACACTTTTAAGATAATTCTGTGCAAGTACACAGCGGTTTTGTACATCTACTGAGGTTTGCGATTCTTGTGCCTTCACAGTACCAATATGCATAGCCCCAAATATCGTAAGGCAACTGAAAACAATTATAAATATTCGATATTTCACATGTGTCATTGTATCACTTCGCAAGCTCATATATGTGGCCCTTCTTGCTAATTAAACCCTCTGCCGCAAGATCTTCGAGTACACCACTGAGCCGATGATCTGAAATGTTACTTCGAAGCGCCGTTTCGGTCGCCCCTCCCATAGTCAGTGCCTTAATTACTTGACCACGGATAAACCGCTGTGAGCCAACAAATGAGCTTTGCTTTGTATAGTGTTTGCTTTGACGACTCGGATTTGGAAAGGTTTGCTTGAGGTATGTCCCATAATCCATTAGCGCCCAGTACCACTGCCGAGGGTTTTTATCATCTAATGCTTCTTGAACTAACGGGAGTAACTGTTGGTCACTTACTTGATCTTGCTTACTAAAAAAATGGTGTAGAAATACGGTCCGAATATTGGTTTCGATAAATACTTCGGCTTGGTTAAAACTATACACAGCTACGGCTGCAGCGGTATTTATACCGATTCCAGGTAAGCGAACGAGGTGTGCAATATCTTTTGGCACTTCTGCTTTATACTCATACATAATCTGCTGCGCTGTTTGGTGCAGAAACCGAGCCCGACGATTGTACCCAAGACCCGACCACACTATAAGGACATCTGCTAACGTTGCCTGCGACACTGCTTGCAGTGTTGGAAAACGATGAATGAAGAGTTTGTACTTTGGGATAACTCGGTTTACTTGAGTTTGCTGCAGCATGAGTTCAGAAACCAATATGTGGTATGGATCAAAACTACCATCCGGTTTTGGGATACGCCAGGGTAGCGTGCGCTGATGTGCCTGGTAATATGTGTAAACATCGTGTTGAAATTTTTTAATCTGGCTGTTCACTCTACCAACTATACCGAGAAACCTCTGAATTTTAAAAACCGTACTGTCGAATTTGCCCAATATTTGCAACGTCACTGATTTTTGCCAGCTTTCCGCTCGCTAAGCTCACTACATAATCTGCTGTTTCTTGGCTCGTTGCAACCCGTACAACAACTAGGTCATCTGCAATAAACCTAACGGGAGCACTGAGACCTCCAAGTTTGACCACGTTTTTTTCTTCACCGCTTTTGAGGTTCTTTAACAATAATGTACCTTGTCCATCACGTTGATCGGACCATGCAACAAGCTCACTATTTGGGCTGAGTGCGTATCGCAGTTGTGCACCTGGTCGACGATCAATTGGCTTGGTGCTCCCGTTTGCGATTTGTAGTTCAAAATAACTACCAGCGGTGTCTTGGAGCTCCAGTACTCCGTAGCTTGGGCGGGTTGCATAATTAATGAGTTTACCGCCAAGATAATTCCGCCTACTCCCTGACGTAATGTCAATGCTCGTGAGCTCGGCGTTTTCAATCGAACGGTACGGGTCGCTTGGCATATAGAATACCTTTGTCTGAGCCACGACCGATACGGCAAAATAATTTGTTTGAGCAAGCTCAGCCAACCGATTGTTTGCTATGTTATAACTCATCAGGCGTGAAAATGCTGGATCATCATAGTTGAGACCAGGATCAGATTTCGTGTAAGCCATTGTTGTGTCAACCCAATCGAGCAGCTGAATGTCACTGCCTTCATCAACTTTTTTTAAACTAGCCTTTTCTAAATCAACGACGTATACGCCTGCCACAAGCCGCCCATTTTGAATCTTGCCATCGCGAGTAGCAACTAATATGGCCTGTTTATTGTTACGATTAATCGAAAACTGCAGAACGTTTTCGTCCTCTTTTCCAGTCGCTTCAATAATTTTGCGCTGATCTGAGCCATCCAGGTTTGCTACAAAAAGATCAAATCTGCCGTCTCGCTTGCTTAAAAAGTAGTTCTTTTGAGCAGCAGTGAGCGACACCTCGCGGCTCTCGGCATTCACCTCAGTTTTAACTGTTTTTGGAAGATATCCCGGCGCGGTGATTGTTACTTCAATGGAAGCTTGATCAGTAGGCGGAATAACCAAGCTGACGCGACCAGAGGTATCGCTTTGTGCGCTGCTTTTATTGAAAGTAACATCCGCGCCAGTGATCGGTTGGCCTGAAAGCCAGTTTTTAATATCGAAATCGAGTTGAATTCCTATCACTTTCATAGAAACTTTTGGTTTTGTGACACCAAACGAACTTGTAACAGTTTCTGTAACGTCACCGTAGCCGGCTTTTTGGATAACAATGCGCTGCTTACCAAGCCGCACTTTTGTGAAACTTACTCGACCGAAAGAATCAGTCAGTGATAATGCACCATTTTGAAGCTTTACCGAAGCTCTTGAAATTGGCTTATTGCCGCCCTGTTCGTACACAGTCACCATCAGGGTTGAGCGAAATCCAATAAAGTTAAGGATTGGCCAGCGAGTGAACGGAACAGCCAGTAAGCCAGCTACAATTAAGACAAACGCAAGCACGCCAAGTGCTATTTGTTTTTGTTTGTGACGTTTTTTTTCTTCAGGTGTACGAAGCTTTTTTGCTGTTTTTTTGGCTTCTTTTTTTGCACGTGAGCTTTGTTTGTCAGAATCTTCTAGTGTCGTATCGGAAATATCAACAGTCTCGAGATCTTTTTCTTCAAAATCAAGCTCTACATCATCTTCGATTATATGTTTTTCGTCAGCCATACCGTACCATTTCTTATATTACGCATGCACAATTACCTTGGTTCCTTTTGGTGCCCATTCATATACCCACTGCGCATCAGCGTTTGTCATATTAACGCAGCCGTGGCTTGCTGGTGCGCCAAATTTTTCTCGCCACCACGCCCCATGCAGTGCATAGTCTTGATAAAAATAGCTGACCCATTCAACGTTCGCAAGATTATAATAGCTTCCATCAGCCTTAGAGCCACCTTGCATGGTCTGAGAACGAACCTTGAGCCAAATAGCATATTCACCCACAGGTGTTTCGTGGCCTCGCATTCCTGAAGCTATCAAAAAGTTCTTAATTGGTGTTGCTCGTTCATAGGCAGTTGTTCGTTGTTCGCTTAAATCTACCTCGATCCACTTGTCGTAGGCATTCATATTAACTGTTTTATAGGCTGCCACTTTAATATTCATAAGCTGGGCCGAGTCCTGTTTTGCCTTAAGTGACTGAGCAATTGCATCGGCAAGTGCCGTTTTATCAGCAAGTTCAGTGCCATCACGACCAGCCTGCAATACCACCTCTGCGCCACTTTCTTCATCTCTTAATACTTTTCTATCAACAGGGGCCTGCGAGATTTTTTTACCAATAGCTTCAACATAGCTTTGTATCTTGGCTACATCAATCACTAACTTGAGGCTTCCATCGCTATGTGGTGTTGGCGTGATCCATGCAGCAATATCGCTCGGCCGAGCCTGGTAGCTATATCCGAGACCGCTGAGCGACACTTGGCGCGTAACCAATGTATTAGCATCGGCGAGTAGTGGTTCTAGTTTTGCTTTTGTAATTGTAGGTGTTTTTGAAGCGGTAGCAACCTGAAGGGTGGTGCCGGTCAATTGAGATGCCGCTTGCTTGATACGCGACTGTAACTTACTGGTATCCACGCCCTGGCCGTTTGCTTGGTCGGAAATATTAAAGCTTGAGGTTTGTACATTAAACTGCAGCTGTGCATCTTGAGGCGCCCTACTGAGTTCTGGTAAGTGTGTTTCGAGATATTGTGAAAGCAGCGTATTATTTACTGTTACGGCTGCTGGTACGGTTTGGTTTTTCCAAAATGCAAGCTTCGTCAAAATTCCCTGCTGGCGCTTTGCAAGTAGTGCTTGGCCTATCGTCTGATCGACATCAACTGTTATCCCTGCTTCTTTTAATGTTGGTGTAAGCTTTTTTTCGCCACTTTGAAGTTGTAAGGCAAAGTTTTTCAATTGGTTTTGGAGCTGTGCCTTCAGCTCTGGGCGCGTTTTTGCTGACGAAGTAACACCTGCAACAGTTACATTCGGCATGGTTTTGCCTTTATAGTACTGACTGAGAACACCACTCACTACTAGAGCAAGTAGTGCGATACCCCCAGCAATTAAACCGGCAATTTTTGGCCATTGTTGCCGCCTCAGCTTCGTATGCGCGTGGATACTACCAGTTTTTCTTTTTTTGGCATGCGTTTTGGCGTGTACTGAGTGCTCTACCTTAGGAATAGCAACCTGCTCATCATTAGAATCAGAAATCTCAGGGATATGGGGTGGTTGCGTTACACTCTCAATTTCCACAGGCATGTGCGCTGCGGCGATGTCGTCTTGCTTTTCATGATTTTCATGCACTGCCTTAGCCATAGCATTCTCATTTTTGCTCTTACTTCACCTTATCTGTGCTTATTATACCGCATGTGCTTTATATGCAAGTACATTTTTACAGCCACTCGTACGCTACAATATACTGCGAGGTTAAGCAAAAAGTTTAGAATGTTTTAATAAATCACGGCGTGAAAGTCGCGTACGATGGTGCACGCATTATGCCCCTAATGCGTGCTTCAATGGGGAATATAGGCAATTGCAAAGATAGCGCTTGCAGAAAGCTCCATTAAGGGTTCAGTCGGTTAATATCACGTGGGAAGAGGGTGGCTTCTTTTACGTTATTCAGTCCTATAATCCGCTGCGTGAGACGCT
>CAZNJH010000004.1:4965-18893 GCA_964573355.1 uncultured Candidatus Saccharibacteria bacterium
ACCAAACCCACCATGCGGCGGCATGCCGTACTTCATCGCGCTTAACAGCGGCTGGAAGCCTGGATCGTTCGGATCGTGCCCTTTTTCTTTCATCTGTTCAACAACCTTCGGATAGCTATGTTCTCGCATACTGAGCGTTACAATTTCTACACCGCGGAAGAGTAAATCTGCTCGGTCAGCGGTATCTGGATTGTCGGTATTGGCACGGTGATAAAACTTGAATGTTTTACTGGTTGCAGACCAGCCGGTGATAAATATCGCTTCGCTTTGCTTATTCTTCTTTGCCCATTCACAAATCCACTTTTCTTCAGCAGGTGCAAGATCGTCTTCGCCAGTAAAGTCTTCGTTTGTCGCTTTTTTATAGAGTTCATGAACTTCATCAATCGTAATTTCAGGAAGCTTTTTTGGCAACACTGGCTTGGTAGCGTTCCAGCGCTTCAACTCAGTCTCGTACGTCGACCATACGTCATCAACAATTTGGTTTAGTAAGCCACCGAGAAAATCTTCAAGCTCTGGCAAGGTGATAAACCCAAGCTCGCCATCGATTGAAGTGTATTCGCTCATATGACGCGTGGTAGCTGAAAGCTCGGCACGAAACACTGGCGCAATTTCGAACACACGTTCAAATACACCAACCATCATTTGCTTATAAAATTGGGGGCTCTGCGCTAGGGTTGCGGTTTTACCAAAGTAATCTAGGGTGAACACTTCTGCGCCACCCTCTGTCGCTTCGGCAAGTAGTTTAGGGGTATGCATTTCCGTAAAACCATTGTCGTAAAAGTAGTCCCTGGCTGTTTGACAAACTTTTGATTGAATCTGAAAAATAGCTCGTTCCTGCAGGTTACGAAGACCAATCGGCCGGTTATCAAACAATGTGTCGAGGTTGTCGGGCTTGTGACCGAGTGGTTTATCAATTTCAATTATTGGCTCATCTGTAACTGGTGTAATGATTTCAAGCGTCGGCTCATGAAGTTCGGCACCACCAGGGGCACGTTCGTCCTCTATGACTGTTCCTGTTACAGAAAGTACGGTACCAATTTGCAGACCACGTAATTTTTCAACCTCGGTTTTATCTTGCACAAGTACCTGCACCAGCCCCTGACGATCTCGAACATTAATAAAGGTTAGGCCACCCATCAATCGTTTTTTATGCAGCCACCCTTTAATCGTTACTGTTTTGCCACCGTGTGTTTTAACTTCGCTGCTTAGCGTGCGGATCATAGTTATTCCTTTTTACGTTATCTGGTTGAAGCTTGTGGTTGGGGCTACGGGCGAACTAAAACCAAGCGAGTTAGACGCCAGCCCGTACATTCATATTATCTTTAACCAGATGTATCATCAGAGGTCATTATACTATAAAAACTGCTTGCATTAAACACCGCACAATAAAAATGTACTACTTTTTTCCGATTGGACAGTTTTTAGTACATTTGGGCTGTTCCCGTGATTGGCGATTAATCTTTTACGACACCGAGCAAGTGTTTCATAAGGTCAGCAATTGTAACCACACCACTAAAGTTAGCATCTGTATCGCGCACTAAAAGCAAGTACTGTTTTTCATGCAAGAAGGTTTCAGCAAGTGCATACAACGATACCGCTTCTTCAACCCAAGAAACGTGAGGTGTCATAAGCTCACGAACCGTTGCGCGCTGCTTTGCTTGATGAATATCAGCCAGATCACCCAGCGCGAGTACACCCTCTGGCTCGCCTTTTTTAGGCACAACCGGGAAGTATCCATGCCCGCTTTTCTGCAAATCGCTCAATACAACTGGTCCAAGAGTCGATGAAGGCTCGACCATGGTAACACGGCGTTTTGGCGTCATGATATCTTTGACCGTTTTTTCGCTGGAACTCAACAGCAATTCCATCCGCTGACGTTCAACTGGCGGTAGGACGGTGCTTGGCAAAGCTTTCATTACATCAATTAGTTCGTCGCGTGATTGAAACTTTTGAGGTTGTGGAAGTTGTACTGATACGTACTGCAAGGCGAACTGCAATCGTCCGGCAAGCCGGCAGACAAACTCATAATGCTGTTCGAAGATAATTGCTGCGCCGTTTGATACAAATGATAACTTTGAAATAAAGTACAGCACTGCAATACCTACAAGCGCATAGACCACCCCAATAAGTGACCTCTCGAGATAAACAAGCAGCCCCCCGCCGATCGTTATAAACGTCACCAGATCAACTAAGCGAAGTGCAGCGATATCTCGATACCGTTTGTTAATCAACTTTAGTTTGCTGTCTCTACTCTGACGAAGGATAAACTGTGATGCAAAGTAGCGCCGAAGATCGAGTGCAAAAAAGTATAGAATCGCTGCCGCATCTATTCCCACCGCTATCCAGAGCACCGTTCTCATATGAATGATTGTAACCAGTTACGCTTTTTTTGCAAACAAGTGACAATGGTATACTAAAGACACTACATGATACGAGGAGATATATGAATAGATTTTGGATTGTTCTTACAATAGTAATTGCAGGTCTTATTGCTGCATTTGTTTTTACTGGCAAAGACAAAGCTGCTCAAACAAATTTCAACGGAGATGCGGCAAAAGTCCAGTCAGATGACCACACAATAAAAGCACCGAATGAAAAAGTCATTCTTATTGAATATGGTGATTATCAGTGCCCAGCGTGTGGAGCTGCTTTTGCACCAGTCAAAGCTGCTGTAGAGCAACTGAAAGACCAAGTCACGTTTGTATTTCGTAACTTACCGCTTACTTCATTGCACCCGAATGCGTTCGCTGCCGCACGAGCTGCTGAAGCAGCCGCTGTGCAAGGAAAATTCTGGGAAATGCATGATCGCCTGTATGAAACCCAAAACGCCTGGGATAATGTTGCCACTAACCAACAGAGCCTATTTGAAGGCTATGCTCAAGAACTTGGCTTGAATATGGATCAATTTAAAGCAGATTACGCAAGCGAAAAAATTGCAGATCGAATCAACCGCGATGTTGCAAGTGCAAAGTCAGGTTTTAATGCTACTGGTACACCAACATTTATTGTAAATGGCAAAAAGATTGAAAATCCTTCGAGCACAACCGAGAACTATGTGAAGCTTTTGACTGATGCAATTGCTTCTAGTAAATAAGTCCTCTATAACCATGGTGTTTGCCGGCCCACTTGCGCCACACAATGTGCATAGAAACCACAACTGGTTTGTGTCATAATTTAAGAAAATTAACGAGGAACAAAGATGAATGGTGATGCACTTTTTATACAACTCAGCCTCGTCATAGCACTTGGAAGCGGCATTGCAATAGTAATGCGGCTTCTGAGACAACCGTTAATTATTGGGCATATTATCACCGGTATATTGGCCGGACCAGTGGTATTCAACATTATTACCGACAGCCATGGTTTTGAGTTTTTTAGCACATTTGGCGTTGCACTCTTGCTATTTATTGTCGGCCTTGAGCTCAGCCTTAAAATCATCAGTCGCCTCAGTAAGGTCGTATTTGTGACTACATTTTTTCAGATGAGCACGGTAGCACTTGCTGGTGCAGTGGTGGCAAGGCAACTTGATTTTGGTAGGCTGGAATCATTAATTATTGGGCTCTGTCTGTCCATGAGCAGTACCATCATCATTATTACCCTCTTACAGCAAAAGAAAGAGCTGATGCGGTTATTTGCACAAATTGCTGTGGGAGTGCTAATTTTGCAAGATTTAGTGGCAACAGCCGGCAAAATGACACTTTCAGCACGCTCGACAGGAGCAGCCCCACTCGAAGTTGGGTTACTCATAGGCCGTGGTTTTTTATGCATTCTACTGCTCTACGTTCTGAGCAAGTATGTGCTACCGCATTTTTCAAGGTTTCTTGAAAGTTCGAAAGAACTCTTGTTTATTCTTTCGATTGGCTGGGCACTCGGAGTTTCGCTGCTTTTCGCTAAAATTGGATTTTCATTTGAGGTAGGTGCACTACTGGCAGGCATGAGTCTTGCTGGCCTCTCATTTAGTCACGAAGTTGCATCACGTCTACGACCGATGCGTGACTTCTTTATTGTGGTGTTTCTGATTACGCTTGGCCACAGCTTGGCACCGGCAGATATCCGTAATACGCTGTGGGCAGCGCTCGGTTTTTCATTACTCGTCATTATACTGAAACCACTTGTGGTACTGGTGATCCTTGGCTTGCAGGGATATACCAAACGAGCGAGCTTTAAAACTGCTATTGCGCTCAGTCAAATCAGTGAATTCTCACTGGTATTTGTTGTAGCCGCGGCTCACCATAACTACGTCCGGCCACACGTACAAGCGGTTATTGGTCTGACTGCGCTGATTACCTTCGCAGTTTCTACGTATCTTATTAAATATTCGGACGATCTATATGTCTTGCTCGAAAAACGTCTTCGATTTTTTGAACGTAAAGTAACACACCTAGAACAAAAAAATGCACTGCAAAACTATAGTGTCGTTTTATTTGGATACCGCAAAGGTGGTGCCGAATTTATTCGTACGTTTAATGCTATGAAAAAACGATTTGTGGTTGTTGATTATGACCCTGAAGCAATAGAGTTGATAGAGAAACAACGTATTAACTTTTTATACGGAGACGCAACGGATGTGGAACTCATTGAAGAGCTACAGCTCGACAAGACAAAGCTGGTAGTTTCAACCATTAGTGACTTTGCGACGAACGAATTTTTAGCTCACTGGCTCAAAGAACATAACCCAAGCGCTGTATTTGTAACCTCTGCCGAAGATGCGTATCACGCAGCACACTTATATGCAGAAGGTGCAGCCTATGTGATGATGCCCCATTTTATTGGCTCGGAGAAAATTAGCACCTTTATTAAACGAACCGGTTTTAAGAAATCTGAATTTAATAAATTCCGCCAGCGCCATCTGCAGTATATCGAAGCACATTATTCAGAAGAACCCGCATAGCATCCAGCCGGCTGCACTCTCTCACTTTTTTCCAAAGTAGAGAACGCCAGTTATCATCCAAAATGCACAGATACCGGCTGAGATAGCGGTAAACAGAGGCAATCCTATGGCAATAATTGCCGGCATAGACAGCGCGGTAATAATTCCACCACCTACAAATGGTTCAAACATGAGCTGCTTGAACCCAAAGCTTTCGGCTGCATTGGTTTTATCATTTGGATCGACCATATGCAGGAACAGCAACCCTGTTGCTGTCATGCCCATGCTTTGAGCAGCGTTTACGATCGCGTTCGGGAACCAGTTTTTCTTGAACATGTGCCGTGCCAAGGCTAAGAAACCAAATAAAATCCAGAATATTCCGGTGGCAGCGAGAACTAAGAATATACCGATATTATGACCAATCGTATTGAGCGACATCGTAGCGACTGCGGTTGCAATGAGAACACTGAGCACGATACTGCTGAGTAATTCAATCAACGGCCGCGAGGTCTTCAGACCAAGTTTGGACCAGATAATTTGTGCCACCATTCCACCAAACATACAAAATGGAAAGAATGGCACATAACGAAGTGCTGTAACGTTGTGCCTCCCCCACGTAATATCTTCAATTTTTAGCAAACCTTGATAAATCAGCCACCCCAAAAAAACACTCATTCCAATTAAAATAATGTGGCTAAACATCCACTTAGGGGTTAGGTGATCCCGGAGCTTGATGCCCTGTTTGTTAAGTTCGTGTATGATACGCCTATGATAAATTCGTTCTCTAAGGTTCGTTTTATAGACAGCTTTAATGTGTCCTTTGTGGCGCCCCCAGTTGACTAACAGCACCCCACTAATAAGGGCTGTGCAGAGGCTGAGAGTTGCCAGTCCAAGTGCTATTTCTTGACCATCACGGAACCCCAGATTATTGAACACCGGTGATAATCCTGAGACCGTACCGTGGCCACCTTCAAAGCTAATTTCAACTAATGCCGCTGTGATGTCTCGTGTTTTAAAGAACGGTATTAAAACCAATAGCGTTACTAAACCTCCGAATGCATACTGGCCCCAAGCAAGCATTTGCCCAAATGCTACTTGTGGTCCAGCCAACTTCCACATTTTTTTAAGCGGAAACAATGGGCGGGCTAAAAACAAACAGGCAAACACAATATTAATCAGTTGTTTTGGGAGCGTCTTCCAGAAATCATAAAAAAGCGGGTTAATCTGCCAATCAGGAAAGTGGTTGCCGGCGAGCTGTGGACCAACCAGCAGTAATAAGAAACCGGCCACCAGTGAACCAGGTAAGTATGCTCGGCTAATCAATGGCAGTCTTACAATTAAGTAGCCCGCCATCAAGAAACCCCCGATAACGAGAAATGAGTATGTTTGTGTTGCTATCACAGAGGTAGTATAGCATAAGCATATTACCAATCCGCGCGGTTGCTATCGGTAAAGCTGGTGCCGAACAATGTACTCAGCAACGTTTGCCGGAACCTGCTGAAGAACACCGCCTTCGTGAGCAGCCTGACGAATAGCACTTGAGCTTGTATGCGGGTGTTGATTTTCAATAGTAACCAGTTGGCTACCAGGCTCAGGCAACTGCAAATAGCGTTGCTGCAACCACTCAAGCGTATGGTCATCTCGAAGGGCAACAACAAAGCCACCGTACTCTTCAGCGCCAAGAACATCCTGCCATCTATGCATATGTTCAAAAATATCCGAACCAACCAAAAACCAATAATCATGTTCCCCACCGTAGTGGATGCGAGCACACTGCAGCATGTTTTTCATTGTGTGCTGATGAGCCAATGCAGCTGCAAACTTGTAATCATGGTCTACTTGCTCAATTTGTTCGGTAGCTCGCTCTATCATTGCCTGGCGGTGATCCCAGGCTGCAAATGGCTTTTTACGGTAGGGCTCCTTCTCAGCCACCATAACAACCCTGTCCAGGTGTCCAGCAGCAATTGCCTTTTTGGCAAATGCGGTGTGGCCTTCATGCACCGGATCAAACGTTCCCGCAAATATTCCAATCTTCATGCGTTCATCTTCTCATGTTTTTGCGTTGGAGTATATTCTTTTAAAACAGCTTTCTTTACACCACTCACGGCAATCGATTGGTGTTGTTTTTTAAAGGACCCTGTTTTTTCAGTCGTCTTTCCGATTACACGCTGATTGGATTTTTTTAATTGGGCATAAAAAGTCTTTATCCGCTGATAGCTCCATTTTCTATCAAAGAGTTTTTGACAGCCATTCATACAAACAGAACATGGTCCAATTTCAGTTTGCTTAGGGCTTGGGCAGTTCTCTATACGGCAAGCACCTTGGCGAGATTTCCACTTTTCTACCCCAATTTTTAAGAGTTTCGTAATTGGGTCCACTTCAATTCCCAGCTTTTGTGCTTCTTCGGCCGCAATGCTCATCCCACAAAATGACACTGTTTGTTCCAGGCTTTGATTTGCCTCTACAACTGCCGCGGCGCCTGCATAATCGCCTGCCGCGGTTAGATCACTTGCTCGAACAAATCCACTCTGTGACGCTTCACCAAAACAGCCAACCGCGTATGAGGGATCCATGACACAAATTGCTCGCAAAATGGCGGCAACTTCGTGTTTAAACTGTGCTTGATACTGTTTTTCATTAATGCAGCCAGATTGTAATTGTCGATCGAGCTGTCGAGTAAAGTCGGCAAGTTGATCAACATAACACTGCGCGACTCGTTCTCGTTTAGTTGACTCTGCCTCGAGAGATTCGTAAGTGCTCTGTTGGTCATTTATAATTTCACCGTAACGAATACCCGGCCCTTGATGATGATCAAGTCGCCGCTGCAAACCAATCACCCCCTCAGCCATATCGTGTAACAATTGCGTGCCCAATACCGATACGTCGGCATATGCGGATGCTCGAACAGTAACGCCTTGTTCCATAAGAAACGCCCGTGATTGCTCGGCGCTGCTGTTACTCCGACTCAACTGCTGAGAAATTCGGGTAACTGTTCCGTCGTCATTGCTTCGCAAACGATTCGTGCGAACCATGCCTTTCTTATTGCCAGCACGATAACCAATTAATTCTGCTGATTTCTCGCTCATCGTACCTTCGACAATATAATCCGAAATTGTCGCGAGTTGGACAGATTCAGAAACTTCACCAGCAACAATTTTGCGCTCTAGCGCTTGAAGTGTTAGCTCTTCACAAATTTCCATAAAACGACGTCGTTGTTCGTGTGCCGGTAAAGATTCACTATAGGCGTTGAGGAGTACTGAGATCATCATATGATGAATCTGGTCCAGGGTTCCACTTGTTTCAATCGTAGAAAGATGCCCAGAAGCAGTGAGGGCTTCAAACAGTAGTGTCCGCGCATCGTCTTGGTATGTTTTGGGTGATTTGTAAGTAGTTTCAATCCGGTTTCGATTGGCGATTAACTCGTGGGCCATGACTTCTATTTCATGCCGATCAATCATTCGATCAGCACTTACGAGTTGTTCGGAAGGGGCGGCTAATTCAGCACCTGCAACGATCCCTGAAAATACCTGCGCGTCATGTGGCGAAAGCTGGAAGTCATCAAAATCATCCGTTCCCACCCGGTTTTCTATGAGTACCCTCTCCACTAAAAAACTCCTGTTTTGGTATTACCAGTACAGGAGTTTTAAAAAAGACAAACCCTTAATTTTTGATCTTTTTGTTTTCTCCTGCACGGGAGACCTCTTTACAATATAAGCGTATCGGACTTTCTCACCCTGTTTAACCCAGGACAAACCGTTGCGGCACAGTGTTGGAATTCTCGTACTCCCATTGTTGGTTGCAGTACGGGTCACCAAGCTTCCGCTTACATTAAGGTCAGATTGTTAACATATATTATTGTACGCTTGTTGTAGCGTAGGCGCAAGCAGTTTGTACACAAGCTGTGAGCAGTTGTGAAAAACAATACGCTTATGCTACAGTTATCATATGGCTACAAAAAAGAAGAACTCGATGGCACTCACACAAAAAGCTCGTAAAATAGTCCGGGGAGACATAACTCGAAGCATTGCGATAACTTCGCTGCTGCTCAATGTTTTATTTTTGGTAAGTATATTTGTTGTTACTAGCACCGATACGTTCGATCGTCGCGTATACACCTCAGCACGTGAACGATACTGTGCAAACAAAGAGGCTACAGAAGAGCGGGCAAAAGAACTCGGCGATGGCAGCGCAGCAATACGTGAACGAGAGATTGATTGCGTTGGACCAAACTTCAAACCTTTTTATAAAGAAGCTGTTGATAAATACCGAGCCCAGAACGAACAGTAAGCTCACGAAATTATACGAGTAAAACCATGCTCTCAGCGTTTTTTGTGTGCGTTTATTTTTTCATGAATATCACGAAATTGCTGCTGGAGCTCATCAAGTTCGGCATCGGTAAGATCTTCGACATCTACAAATTCAGAACGGGCACTTCTACTAGTATTGATAAGTTCATCCAGTTTTAGTTGCATTGCTCGCCCGTCACGGTTTTGTGTATTTTGTATAACAAACACCATTAAAAATGTAACAATCGTCGTGCCGGTGTTAATAACAAGTTGCCAGGTATTTGAAAACCCAAATATTGGCCCTGAAAGTGCCCAAGTAATAATAACGAGGACAGCTATGTAAAATGCCGTTGCAGTACCAAGCTTGTTCGAGATCTTAACTGACACTTTATGAAATGAGTCTGATTTGGCTTTATGCTGATCTATATTTTGATCGGCATGATGCCGTATCACCATTACCTTAAGCCGCTTAAGTTTTGTTTCCATACTCGTAGTATGCCACACTCATGCGCATTTTACATCAAAATGGTTCAATGATAGCCAAGCTCGCCTCTGTTTTAATATGAAAGCCATGATGCTGCCCCCATACGGCAACTGCCTTTTTTACCCCAGGGAGTTGTTCAGTATGATAATCATCAATGACTATACGTGCACCGTGAGTAAGTTTTGGCCATATAAGCTTAAGTGGGTCTAGAATTGAATGATAATAATCACCATCAAGATATGCAAAACTAATGGAATTCGGTAGCGCTTCGGGCAGCAAGTTCGAGAACCAGCATTTATGAATTATAGGTAGCGGCAACCCTAAGTGCTTAAAATTATTGATAAATTCTTGCTTAGAAGCCGTAAGTTCGCCTTCTTTAAATTGTTCCCCTGCCGGACTGTGATCCTCGATCGATTTAGCCGGTAGTCCAGAAAAAGAATCATAGACATGCAGTTTTTTATCTGTCGACACAAGTAGGGACTGCAAAAAGACACTGGTTGTGCCAACATAACAACCAAACTCCACAACATCACCATCTACATTCGATGTAAGTACTTGTTGTAACTCATGCTTGATAATGGCAATCTCACGTTCATTAACCTGGTCAGAAAGTAGCCTGAGTGTAGACATCATCACCTTTTTTATATTTAAACCACTATATCACCAACCGAAAGGTTAAGAAATTTTTAAACATTGTGTCGTATTGCTAGATATATAACTGTCAATAAAATGAAGATTCTTTTAGCTGTACAGAGTAAAAGATACCTTAATTTAACATCATCTGTAGAAATATTTACATCATTAAGCTAGTGGTTATACGCATCTGTTGAACGCTATATGTAGCACAATACAAACGGGCTTCGGGTTGATTATTCTGAAACGTCGTGTAGTATTAAAACTTGTGTCATTTGTTTGTGAGGCGAGTGACGTGTTCTGTAGGTGCCGTCTTTCGACTGAGTTCCTACTCACTAATAACTATGAATAGAACAACAATTCAGGAGGTATAAAAGTAATGCGTAACGCCAATAAGCTGGTAGTCTTTTTGTGTATGTTTGTAATAACAATGGTGGCGAGCGGAGCAGCCGCTCGAGCAAGCTCCGCCACTGATCTTGATTTAGCATACGATCCATTTGGCCAGCAAGCACACCTTGAAGCACTTAAAAAACAGACCGAACTTGAGCAGCAAAAAATTGACAAAGAAGAAAAACAACGAGCCGATGAAGCGGCCGAACAGGCTCGTATCGCTGAGGCAAACAAAGTGATTACGCACACTGTCAAAAGTGGTGAAACACTTAGCAGTATTGGTGCTGCATATAACGTCTCGTGGCATCGATTGTTCGATAAGAACCTCGAGCTCAGTGACCCAAACGTACTCAGTATTGGCTCGACACTTACGATCCCGAAATCTGATGAGCAACTTATCGAACGAGTGATTGCAGAAATTACAGCTCCTACGAGCACAATGAACAGTGCTCCGACCCCTATGGCTCAACCGTCGGCCTCTCGAGTTCAAGCAAGCAGTAGTGGTAACACCTATGCTCCCGGGTATTGTACTTGGTACGCCAAGAATCGTCGACCCGACTTGCCAAATAGAATGGGTAACGCGATTTCGTGGGTTTCAAGTGCTGCGGCACAGGGTTTTGCTACCGGGTCAACACCACAATCGGGGGCTATTGGTCAACAAGGCAACCATGTTGTATACGTTGAATCGGTTAATGGCGACGGAACAATTACCGTGAGTGAAATGAACTACAAAGGGCTATACATTGTGAGTTCACGCACAGTTTCAGCCACTAATTTTCATTATATCTATTAATACACAGCTCGTGCTTACATCATCCCTCGACCTAAACAGATCATTTGAATCCTGATCTCGCAGCTTTGTGTCTATACTTAGCGCGGGGTTTTCGGAAGTGAGATGGTAGCTACCGTTGATTTATTCGGACTGCTCGAAAGTGCAATATTTCCGTGCAAACGTTCTACTAGCTGCTGGGCAATTGCCAAACCAAGTCCATGACCGCTAACTGTTTGTGCTCTTGACGTATCGGCTCGGTAAAATCTTTCAAACACATGTGGCAAATCATCAGCAGTGATGCCGACACCATAATCAATAATTTCAATAGCAACGCGATCTCTTTTGGTATTAACTCTTATTTCCATCGAGGAATTAGGATGACTATATTTTATTGCGTTATCAAGTAGAATCACGATCACCGCCTGAAGGTCTTCTGCATTGGTATGCACGTACCGCTTCTCCAAGGCCTCGCACTGGATAGTAATATTTTTATTCTTTGCCAGTGTTTGCATTTTTTTAATCGCACTCATAATAATCGGTTGCAGTGGCTGGCGCTTCAGTACGGGAAAATTCTCGCTTTTTCGCGCAACTGCAAGCAACCCTTCAGTGAGCGCGGTGAGTCGATTAAGTTCTTCTAGATTAGAGCCGAGCAGCTCTTTTATTTCATTATGGGTAAGGTTTTTTTGCATCAGCGCCACTTCTATTTCTGACTTCATTACAGCTATTGGTGTTCGAAGCTCATGACTCGCATCAGCCGTAAACTGCTCAAGAGAATGATGCGCTTCTTCGATTGGCTCGAGCGTCTTTCGTGCTAATACGTAACTGAGCCCCCCACCCACAACAAATATTGCACTATTAGCGATGAGTAATTGAGTGAGTATATGTTCAGTAGCTTCTTGGGTAAGGCGTTCTTTTGATTGAATAAGGAGCTCTCCCCACAATGGTTCGCGTCCTTGCGACCGTGGCACCCGGTTGATAATTTCACCTTGCCGGCCAAAACCTCTTTCGAACTCCTGTTTTGCAAGTCCGTATAACGCAGCACTAAATAGAAAGCTAATTACCATTAGTATAGTAAGGTATAGGGCAGTAAGGCGAAGCGATGTTTTATGAAACACTGTTCTTGGCCCCAAATATATAGCCAAAACCACGTTTGGTATGTATCAGTTGATGACTATTTTTAAATGGTTTATCGATCTTGTTTCGTAAATAGCCAATATATACTTCGACTGTGTTTGGTAGAATATCAGCGTCGTAATTCCATACATGTTCAATCAACATATTCTTAGTGAGCGGACGATCAGGATTGGTCATAAAATACTCGAGCAACGCAAACTCCTTCTGACTGAGTTGAATGTCCGAGCCGGCACGATTAACCTGTGTGGTCTGCTGGTTTAATGAAAGATCATCGTACCTCAAGACAATCGGATTCATCTGTGTTGGTCGCCTGAGTAATGCACGAATACGAGCGATAAGTTCTACAAATGCAAACGGTTTTACTAAATAATCATCTGCGCCTGCATTTAAACCAGCTGCTTTATCTAACGTTTTATCTTTAGCTGTTAAAAACAATACTGGGGTGTGTATATGCTTTTTGCGAACTTGTTGCAATATTTCTAACCCATCTTTTTTTGGTAACATCCGGTCGAGAATCATTAGATCATACGACTCAGAAAGCGCTAAATCAAGCCCCGCTTGACCATCATATGCAACATCAACCGCATAGCCGTGCATTTCAAGCCCCCGCTTTATAGAATTGGCGATTTTGTATTCATCTTCAACAACAAGTACACGCATAGTGCATATTATACTCATAAACCTGAAAATCACCTGAGACATACTAGGTACTACTTGCAACGTAACCATAATTGATCAGGTACGTAAATGTAAGTTATTATATATGTATGTCTAATTATGTGTCTGGAGGCACTGTGCACCGGCTTCCGAAAGATTTAAGTAGTGCTTTACTGGCGAACAAACGCGTACTAAAGCTCTGGGAAGACATCACCCCGCTGGCTCGTAACGAATTTATTTGTTGGGTAGAAAACGCCAAAGGTATTGAAACACGAGCTCGGCGCATTAAACGAACTCGCGAAGAGCTCCTTGAAGGAAAACGTCGACCGTGCTGTTGGGTAGGCTGTGTTCACCGACCAGATAAAGCAATCAGTAAAAGCCAAAAGTGGGTGATTTCGAGAAACAAATAAGCTAATCGATCTCTTAATCTCATAGATGCTTTACATATAAGAGTTGAGGATGAAAGATCAAATAAGCCTAATGTTACCGAATGCTACGTCTGTAAACAAACGCAGCGCCCGCAACAGCAATTACTAATAATCCTGTTGCCGCGTAGACAGCTACAGCATCACCTGTCTCAGCAAGTGGTTTGGTATACGCTGATCGTGCAATCGGTACACCAATGCCTGCAGGATCAACAATTGTACCGTTTGCCATTCCATCCATATCGAGCACCCCACCATCAGTAAGTTCGTATGAAAC
>CAZNJH010000005.1:0-13058 GCA_964573355.1 uncultured Candidatus Saccharibacteria bacterium
TCTCTGGCCATACTATGTTGGTGTCTCAGCCGCTTCGGTACTGATGGCGTTGCTGAATCAAATGCAGCCGCTCTTTACTAAATTTGCAATCGATAAGCTCAGTGGTGCTGTTTCCGGGCAAGTAGATCTGCGGAGCGTTTTGCTTATTGTGGGTGCAATTTTTTTGACGGATGTTGGTGCCACTGTTGTTAGCAACATTGCAGGCTATCACGGCGATATTATGGCAACGAAGTTGAAGTTCTTTCTTTCCACGCAATATTACGAAAAATTACTCGCCTTAAGCCAGCGATATTACTCGACTGAACTGACTGGTACAATTATTAATCGACTGAACCGTTCAATCCAGGGTGTGACCGATTTTGCAAATATGTTTGCAAATAACTTTTTACAATTCTTACTCACCACCGTGTTTACGCTCGTTATAGTTGCCAAATATAGCTGGGTTGTTGCACTGCTTTTTGCTGCATTATACCCAATATTTTTATGGCTTACGGGTCGTACCAGTAAAAAGTGGCAAGTATATCAAAAAGAGATCAACGAAGCGAGTGACATTGCTGGTGGCCGCTTTGCCGAAGTTGTGGGACAGATTAAAGTTGCTAAAAGCTACGTGAGTGAAAAAACGGAGGCAGCATTCTTCTCTAAAACGCTCCACAAAGTAGTGCGACGCACGTACCCGCAGTCTCAACTGTGGCACCGAGAAGATGTATATCGCCGACTGATACTCAATGTGATTTTCGGGATTGTTTATGTATATATCTTTTGGCAAGGAGTGCTTGGAAGATTCACAATAGGTGAGGTTGTATTGTTGATACAATACGGCGCGCTTATACGCTTGCCAATTTTTAGTATGAGTTTTCTAGTTGATCGTACGCAGCGCGCAATTGCTGATAGTAAAGACTATTTTACTGCAATGGCCGAAGAGCCGGACGTACTTGATAAGCCCGGTGCGAAACAATTAAAAGTACGGCGCGGTGAACTTCGTTTTGAGGCGGTAGATTTTGCATACGAAACCGGTCAACTGGTACTACGGCAGGTTTCGTTTGAGCTGAAATCAGGTCAAAAAATGGCTCTCGTTGGCGAAAGTGGTGAAGGCAAGACTACTATTACCAACCTACTCATGCGGCTATACGATACAACCTCAGGTAAAATCACTGTAGACAACACAAACATCACAGATGTTACACAGAAAAGTCTACGACAGAACATAGCGGTGGTATTTCAAGAAGCAACGCTGTTTAGCGGTACGGTGCGTGAAAATATTGCCTACGGTCGGCCCAATGCACCGGAAAAAGCGATTGAACAAGCCGCTCAAGCAGCGAATGCCTGGGGGTTCATTAAAAATCTGCCTGAAGGCCTCGACACATTGGTGGGTGAGCGTGGCATGAAACTTTCTGGTGGCCAAAAGCAACGTATTGCAATCGCTCGAGCCATTTTAAAAGATGCGCCAATTCTGGTGCTCGACGAAGCCACCTCAAGCCTTGATAGTAAGTCTGAGCATGAAGTACAACAGGCGCTCGAAAAACTTATGAAAGGACGCACCACTCTCATTATTGCGCACCGACTTTCAACAATTGCCGGCGTTGATCAGATTGTCACGCTCAAAAAAGGCAAAGTAGATGAAATTGGCACGCCTGAGCAACTTGCTCAGACCAAAGGAATTTACGCACAACTCCTTAAGCTGCAGAATAATACCGACGAAAAAACAAAGAAAAAATTAAAAGAATACGAAATTTCAAGTTAACCCTACCAGCGTATGCTATAGGGCTGTAGCACTAGCCGTAGCAATCGAACTGGCCTTTCATTACGTCAAAAAGAAGTGCGGACTGTAAGAATCACTCAATAGACAAAATTCTATATTCTCAACCAAAGTCAAGACTTGTTTGGACAAATATGGAAGAGTATATTTAGAATTATCCTGATGAAAATCAGAAAGGTGGAGGGTAAAAGTTTTATGGGAAAAGTGAAACAAAATGCGCAGCGCGTAGTCATCTTAATGGCCGTTGTTGGGTTTGCATTTTCATCTGTTGCAGTCACCGTACTGTATTTTTTGCAAAACAAAAATCAATCGAGTGATCAACAGAAACAAACAGCATTACTAAAACAGTTACAGGAGCAAAATACGATGCAAAAAGATCCATTACCTGGCTATGCGGCCGAACCATTTGATGCAGCAAGCGTTACGGAGCTAAAAGTTGAAACTTTAAAAGAAGGCGATGGGCCAGTTGCCACAAGTGCTTCCACGGTGAATGCCAATTACTTTGGTTGGACCTCAGATGGAAAAATATTTGACAGTACCAATAAGAGCGGTGCGACCAACCCAATTGACTTTCCGCTCAGTGGCGTTATTAAAGGTTGGACCGAAGGATTAACTGGCGTAAAGCAAGGTTCCACTGTGAAGCTAACAATACCTGCTGACAAGGCATATGGTGCAGTAGATACTGGCGATGGACGACCGTTTGGGCCGCTCGCGTTTATAGTTGAATTGAAAGAGGTAAAATAAAGATACGTAAAATAAACAACACATATAGCGTAGGTTGTTGACTGGCCTACACCATAAGCGGTATAGTTTATGTCAGACAGCTCAAAGAACGAAAGAAAAATAAAATCAGACAGAAAGGCGTTTTATGTCTAAGCAAGTTACAATCTACACTTCTAATACCTGTGGGCAATGCAAGATGGTTAAAAAAATACTCGCCATGAAAAATACTGAATATAATGAAGTCAACATCGATGAGCAACCAGAATCACATGCTGTGGTGATGCAGCTGTCTGGTCAGACTCGCGTGCCAGTAACCGTTATTCAAGACGACAGTACTGGCGCCCAGAGCGTTATCACCGGCTATAATCCCGCCCAACTCATGCCAGCGTTGGTCTGATTGTATATACTAGATCTAGACATAATCAATTGGAGACTGCATGGCAGATGATCAGAAGCATACACTAGAACAGCATGATGTCGTTATGATAGGCGCAGGTCCTTCAGCGTTGGCTGCTGCCGTTTACACAACACGAGAAGACATTGATACGTTACTGCTTGAAAAAGGAGTTGTTGGCGGTCTCGCTGCGATTACCGATCAAGTAGATAATTATCCAGGCTTTGAAGAGGGTATTACTGGTTTAGACTTGGCTGAGAAGTTAGAAAAACAAGCCGAGCGATTTGGCGCTGATATTCGATATGGAGAGGTGTCGGAAATAACTACAGACTCTGAGGACCACACCGTGTTGATAAAAACAGTTGACGATACGATGTATAAAGCCAGAGCAGTGTTGATTGCAACGGGGTCAGATTATAAAAAAATTGGTGTGCCTGGCGAAGAGGAGTATTACGGACGCGGGGTCCATTACTGTGCCACTTGTGACGGCGCGTTTTATAGAGACAAAAAACTTGTTGTGATTGGCGGCGGTAATTCGGCAGTACAAGAAGCGCTCTTTCTCACTCGCTTTACTTCCCACATTGATCTGTTGGTACGCTCGACTATAAAAGCAAGCGAAGTATTGCAACATGAACTACAAAAGTATGTCGAAGCGGGCAAAGTAACTGTACATCTCAATACAATAACAGACGAAATTATCGGCAAAGACAACAAGGTAGTGCAGGTCAATGCAACAAAAGAAGGTAAACAAGTAGAAATTATCACCGACGGTGTATTTGTATTTGTTGGTTTGTTACCGAACACCGGATTTTTAAAAGACAGTCAAGTCAAGCTCGATGAAGCTGGTTTTATCATGACAGATCATAATCTGCAAACTAACATGCCTGGTGTATTTGCCAGCGGCGATGTGAGAAGCGGTGCTACGATGCAAATAGCATCAGCGGTGGGCGAAGGCGCAACAGCAGCACTCAAAATTCGTGAGTATCTTGAAGAGCTTACCCGAAAAACTACAAAGTAAGTCGCATAAGCAATTTACATCAAGCAATGTATCCGCTACAGTGTCTGAAAACAGGAGCAGTAGGGGATGATAGCGCGAATAATTCCGGTATTAATTTTTGCAGCAGGCGCAGTAATACTTATACAGTTGATCAATAGATCATTCACCTATACATATACTTCAGTTAAAACATCGCTCGAAAACCAGTACGGTGCAGCATTTACCATATATGACGCAGAAGTTACATCGTATGACAGCGCTCGATAGCATCTGTTACAATAAGGGTGTATATAGTTAGTACACACTTGATTGATGCAAAAAGGAGCAAAATGTATGGCAGATTTTAACGAAATTTTTGATGCGGGTAACGTTGATGACGGCACGATTACAGTCGTAAATGAAATTGGTCTTGGCTCACGGCTGAAAGTGGAGTGGGATCGAAAGAAGAAAGTTTTTGTCCTTGATAGAGTAGAGCCAGGAATCTTTGCAAAACCGTGCAACTACGGCTTTATTCCGCAAACACTAGATGAAGATGGCGATGAGCTCGATGCGCTTATTATCTGCGACGAACCGATTGCAACGGGTATTGTGCTCGAAGCAAAAATCATCGGTATTATGAATTTCGAAGATGACGGTGAAATGGATCATAAAGTCGTGGTTGTACCTGCTGATGATCGGCATACTGGCGATGCAATTTCTAGCCTTGCTGATTTGCCAAAACGAACAATTGAACAAATTGAACACCACTTTACACATTATAAAGATCTCAAAAAACCAGGTTCTACTAAAGTACTCGGTTGGGGCACTATTGAAGAAGCCAAAGCGACGATCAAAGAATGTCAAACTCGTTGGAATGAGCGATAAAATAGACCCTATTGTTGATGAATATATAGCGGATGTCTTTCGCAGCACTGAAAAATATCTAAGAAGCATTAGATCGGTTGTTGTTGAGGCCTCAAAAGGAGTGGCTTTTGAGCATAAAGAAGACGAAGGTAGCACAGTAGTTACGGCATTCGACAAGGAAATCGAGCAAAAATTAAGATCCCTCATCCACAGTAATACTACTGTCGTCGCTGGTATTGTGGGTGAAGAATTTGGTTCTGAAGGAAGTGAGCAGACATTTTGGACGATTGATCCAATTGATGGAACAGAGCATTTTGTTCGCAATGACCCTTTCTACGTTTGCATGCTGGCTTTTGTTTACGAAAATAAACCAGTCGCTTCATTGCTTTATAATTTTTCTGTCGACGAATTGTATATCGCAAGTCCTGCAACAGGAGCACAGTGCAACGGAGAGAATATACAAGTAAGTGACCGCACGCTTGAAAAGGCTATTGTCGAAACAGAATCTAGATTGGAAAATCCAACTGCCTTTCATTTACTACAGTTAATGGCCGAAAAGATCTATGTACCCCAAAAGTTTGGTGCATGTGCTGGGTATGGCTTCTTACAGGTTGCCAGGGGTGCCTCGGAGGCTCGCGTTCAAGTAAATGGCTACGGCTACCTTTGGGACTATCTTCCTGGTCAGATTTTGGTACTTGCTGCAGGTGGTGACGTAATTACCCCTGGAAAGGCTAGCTGGGATTGGCGCGATCTTAATTCGATTGTCTCTAATCATGTAGTAGCGCGTGATCTTGCTGGCATCGTTGATCGGTGGAGTAGCGAGTCAGAGTCTTCCAACTTTTCAAATAAACAACATGGTTAATAGTCATTTGTCAATGTTGCCTCTGTTTGCATAAGCGGTATATACTGGAGTTAATTCGAAGGACTGGTTACAGGTCTCAGAGCTAAATAGAGGAGGTGGGATGAGCAAGGTGCGAGTGGCAATTAACGGGTTTGGCCGAATTGGCCGTAATGCGTTTAAGATTTTACACGGCAGGAATGATGTCGAGGTGGTTGCGGTTAATGATTTAACAGATAATAAAACCTTAGCTCATCTGCTCAAATACGATTCTAATTATCCTGGTCATGATTGGTACGAAACCATAGAAGCTGACGAAGACGGTATCACAGTTGATGGCAAAAAGGTGCATGTATTTGCAGAGAAAGAGCCATCCAAATTACCTTGGGGCGCCCACGATATCGACGTGGTAATAGAATCGACCGGTTTTTTTGTGGATCCAGCACTTGCAAAAGCCCACGTAGAAGGTGGCGGTGCAAAAAAGGTCGTTATTTCTGCACCAGCTAAAGGCGAAGGTGCGGAAACGATTGTACTTGGTGTAAACGACGATAAAATTGCTGCCGTTGGGGACGTGTTTAGTAATGCATCTTGTACTACTAATTGTATTACTCCAGTTGCAGCAGTTATTGAATCGGCTTTTGGGATTGAAAAGGCTATGATGACAACCGTTCATAGTTATACTGCCAGCCAAAAATTACAAGATGCGCCGGCTAAAGATTTAAGAGAGGCGCGTGCTGCTGCTGAAAATATTGTGCCAACTACCACTGGTGCTTCTATTGCCGCTGCAAAAGCGCTCCCAGCCCTGGAAGGAATTTTTGGGGGTATGAGCGTACGAGTGCCAACCCCAGTAGTGTCACTTTCTGATTTTGCGATTGTCACGAAGCGTGATGTGACGGTTGAAGAAGTAAACGAAGCCTTTAAGAAGGCGGCGCACGAACCGTATTATCAAGGAATTTTAGGCGTTACGGAAGAGGAGCTGGTATCCTCTGACTTTATTGGTAATAGCCATTCGGCTATCGTTGATCTGAAATTGACAAATGTTGTTGGTGGCAATCTTTTAAAGGTTGTGGCCTGGTACGATAACGAATGGGGCTATTCAAATCGATTAGTCGAACTCACGGTAGACCTTGGGAAGACGCTGAAAAAGTAACACGGCTAAGGCATCCGGCTTCCATTAGCAAGACAGGCGGGGCGAGTATTAGCACTATGTAAGGAGCGTAACAAGTAGCACTATGAAGATATATATCGGATCAGATCATCAAGGATTTCACCTTAAAGAGGCTGTTGAAGCGTGGTTGAAAAAAGAAGGTTACGATGTTGAGGATGTGGGTGATGTGGTGCTCGACCCAAATGATGATTACCCACAGTTTGCTCAAAAAGCAGCGCATAAAGTATTAGAATCAGACGAAAAAGATGCACGAGCCATTTTAATTTGTGGTGGAGGGCAAGGGATGGCAATGGCTGCTAACCGTTTTAAGGGCATCAGGGCAGCCGTCGTTTGGGATGAGCACGAAGCCAAGATGACTCGTCTCGACAACGACAGTAACGTTTTAAGCTTGCCTGCACGCATTCTGGACGGCGATATTAATAACGTCAAGAATATTATCAATGCGTGGCTTAATACAAAATTTTCTGCTGCTAGCCGTCATATTCGGCGAAATCAAGAAATAGACTCCATGTAGTGATACACTAGCAGCATGGCCCACATTGTACCAACCATTACTGCTGAGAACACCCATGTGTATCGCGAGCAAATCGAACGGATAGAGCCTTTTGCTCGGCACATCCATATCGATTTAATGGATGGTATATTCACGCCCAACACGAGTATTCAGCCAGAACGAATCTGGTGGCCTGAGGGAATGGCGGCAGACATACACCTTATGTTTCAGAGTCCAACACCGTTTGTGTCAGCACTCCTCCAGCTTCAGCCGCGGCTTATTATTATACCGGCGGAAAGCGATTTTAATTTTGGTCACATACCATCTTTCAATACCAAAACTAAGTTTGGGATTGCTGTGCTACCTCACACAGAGATTTCAGACGTACGCAGCAAGTTACAGTACGTAGACCATCTCCTTGTTTTTAGTGGCAACCTTGGGTACCAAGGCGGAAGCGTGGCAAATCTTAAGTTACTCAAAAAAGTTTCGGAGGCTCAAACAGAATGTGAAACACTTGAGATTGGTTGGGACGGCGGTGTCAGCGTTGATAACGTCAAGCAGCTTGCTGAAAACGGTGTCGATGTTATTAATAGTGGTGGGTTCATTCATTCGGCGCTAAATCCAGGGCTTGCATACCAGCAGTTATCTGCGTTATTACCATAAATTTTTTAAAAGAAAAAGATTGTTAATAGCGTCGCTGCTCGCTAGAATTAATTCTTGCGCCTCAAAATGGTGCTTATGCTATACTTATAGATAAGAAAGAGGGTGAATACATACAATGGTGAAACCGACCTACACCATACCGCAGCTAGAAAAAATTGCGAACGATATTCGCAAAGATATTATTAAATCACTCGAACACGCAGGGAGTGGCCATTCGGCTGGTCCGCTTGGTATGGCGGATGTCTTCACGGCTCTGTACTTTGATATTTTAAAGCATGATCCAAAAAGACCAGACTGGGACGGTCGCGATATCTTAATTCTGTCTAACGGTCATATTGTGCCTGTCCGGTATGTTGCAATGGCTCATGCAGGCTATTTTGATAAAAAAGAGCTCTTAACACTCAGGCAATATGGCTCTCGCCTACAAGGGCATCCGGAGCGCACAAAGCTACCCGGGATGGAAACCACGAGTGGCCCTCTTGGATCTGGCTTAAGTCAGGCGGCTGGGGTTGCTTACGCTATGCAGATGGATGACGAGCATCACCGCTGGGTATACTGTGTAATGGGTGACGGAGAGTTAAACGAAGGAAATATTTGTGAAGCAGCGATGTTTGCCGGGAAGAACAAGCTCCATAATTTAATTGGCATTATTGATCGAAACAATATTCAAATTGATGGTAGTACAGAAAACGTGATGCCGCTCGAAGACCTTAAGGCTAAATGGGAAAGTTTCGGGTGGCATGTTATTGAGATTGATGGACATAACATAGAAAGCGTTATTGATGCATGTTCAATGGCTCGTGCAATAACTGAAAAACCCACCATGTTGATAGCTCATACTGTACCCGGGAAAGGGGTGCCGTTTATGGAGTACGATTTTCATTGGCATGGTGCGCCGCCAAATTCAGAACAAGCGAGGCAGGCACTACAAAAGCTCCGCAGCCTTGACGGTAAGATCCGAGGCGAGCATGAATAATCAGTATCTTTCAGACCATATTGGCGAAACAAACATTGAGCAAGAACCGATCCGAAAGGGGTTCGGACGAGGCCTTAGGGCTGCTGGTGAGGCAAATTCACAAGTAGTAGCACTCTGTGCTGATCTCACTGAATCTACGCAAATGAGCATTTTTAAAGATGCATTTCCAGAACGATTTATTGAGATTGGTGTTGCTGAGCAAAATTTGGTCACGGTATCAAGTGGAATGGCGGCGTATGGAAAGATTCCATTCTGTTCAAGTTACGCTGCGTTTATGCCCGGTCGCTGTTGGGAGCAAATCAGAACCACCATCTGTTTGAACGATCAACCAGTAAAGTTGGTTGGTTCTCATGCCGGTATTTCTGTCGGACCAGATGGGGCAACACATCAGATGCTTGAAGATATTGCACTGATGCGGTCCTTGCCGAACATGGTTGTTATTGCTCCATGCGATAGCAAAGAAGCCGAAAAAGCTACCGTGGCTATGAGCGAAGACAAGCGCCCTAATTACATTCGTCTTGCTCGAGAAGCAACCCCTGTTTTCACCACAGACAAAACGCCGTTTGAAATTGGTAAAGCGCAAATTTTTAATCAAGGTAATGACGTCACAATCGTCGCTACCGGCACAATGACCTATCAAGCCATGATTGCCGCCAAGAGTCTGGCTAAAGATGGTGTTTCAGCAGAGGTTATTCACTGCGCTACCATAAAACCGCTGGACGAAGCTACGATTGTTAAAAGTGCTCAAAAAACAGGCCGCGTTATCACGGTGGAAGAAGCACAAATGAATGGCGGGCTTGGCGGGGCAGTTGCAGAGCTGTTGAGCGAAAAACATCCAGTACACATTATTCGACTTGGTGTAAAAGATCGATTTGGTGAAAGCGGTAAGCCTGAAGAACTTCTGCGGGCCTTCGGGTTAACACATACTCACATTAGCCTTGCAGCACACGAAATAATAAACAAATAGAAGGAACGAACGAGTGGGACTAACAATTAAAGAAATCAGAGAAAATTGCCTGAGGGCTCGTCACTTAATGCAGCGATCGCGTCAGCAAAAGTTTGCAGTGGGAGCTTTTAATATTGATAATCAAGAAACACTTATTGCTGTTTGTCGCGCCGCTCAGGCAAAGCACGCACCAGTTTTGGTTGAGGTGAGCCAGGGTGAGGTTGATGCGATCGGTATTGATAATATTCGCGATCTCGTTGATAACTATAAGGTTGAATATGGTGTAGAAATATATGTCAATCTTGATCATAGCCCAAGTGTTGAAAATGCGAAGCGTGGTATAGATGCTGGTTTTGAATTTATTCATATCGACATATCACAGGCACGACACGATGCAACTGATGAGGAAATTATTCAAGAAACACTTGAGGTTGTTGAGTATGCTCAATTTACCGGTGCTGTAGTTGAGAGCGAGCCCCATTATTTTGGGGGTTCCTCTAATGTTCATGACGAAAACATCGATTATGAAGAAATTAAGAAAACTTTTTCTTCGCCCGAAGACGCGCAGGCATTTGTGATGAGTACAGGAATCGATACCTTTGCGGCGGCAGTCGGAAACCTGCACGGTAAGTATCCTGTTCCAAAAGTGTTAGATCTTGAATTGCTCAAAAAGATCCGAGGTGCTTTAAAGTGTAACATCAGCTTGCACGGTGGTTCGGGTACGCCACTGCACTATTTTGAAGAAGCTGCCAAAATCGGTGTGAGCAAAATTAACATAAATACCGATATGCGTGTGGTCTTTCGAAAAACCCTTGAACAAGTGTTGGCGGATAATCCAGATGAATATGCAGTGGTAAAATTGATGCCTACCGTTTACGAAGCAGTTCAAAAAGTAGTTGAAGAAAAAATCGAAGCGTTCGGTTCCGTTAATCGTGCGGTGCTCTAATAGGCTGCAGCTAGCGTAGCTTAGACGCTAGGGGTGGTGTATACTAACAGTATGAAAAAACCGGTTATGCTTTGTATTGGGGCTGCAGTTCAGGATGTCTTTTTGAGTCACAGTGATGAGTTTAATCCGGTTACTGAAAAACCTCACGAGAGTTTTATGCACCTCACAATGGGTGCCAAAGCCGATGTCAACAAGATTAATTTTAGTACTGGTGGTGGCGCAATGAATGCAGCAACAACCTTTGCGCGCCAAGGACTTCCGACGACGTTTATTGGTAAAATCGGTCATGATCCAGCCGCACAAGCTGTGCTGGCGGCACTTGATGCCGAACACATTGATGCCGAGCATATGGTCTACTCAAAAAAATATAACACGGGGTACTCGGTTCTCTTGCTCGCACCCAGTGGCGAGCGAACCATTTTAACCTATCGGGGTGCGAGTACGCATTACCGCGTTGAAAACTTTACGCATATGACTGATCTCACCCCTGACTGGCTGTTTTTAAGCACATTAAGTGGTAACTTTGAGGTGCTCGAGTTCTTGCTTACATGGGCAGATCAACACGATGTTAAAGTTGCGTTTAATCCTGGTAAAAATGAACTCAAGCATCCGCAACGATTAGCGAATTTACTTAAATACATTGACATTCTTTCAGTCAATAAAGAAGAAGCACAAGTGTTTGTTAAAGGCGAAACCACCCGAGAGCTTGCCAAAAAGCTCTCCGAAGCAGTACGGTTTGTGTTAGTGAGTGATGGCCCGCTCGGTGCTGTAGCGACGGATGGCATAAACATTGTCTCGGCCGGTGTCTACGACGACGTTCCAGTGCGTGACCGTACTGGCGCCGGAGATGCATTTACGAGTGGTTTTGTTTCACAGATCGCGCAAGGTAAAGATTTAAAGGCTGCAATTACGTTTGCCAGTGCAAACTCCACAAGTGTCGTGACTCAGATTGGTGCGAAAACTGGCATACTTTACGCCAATGCACCGCTCCATGAGATGGACTTGGTCATCGAGGCTGCTTGATAAAACCTAATTTTAGGGGTAGACTAGTAAGCATAAACGTAAAAACATACAAACATGAGTAAATTACTTCGAGATCTGTTGGCAGCCCAAGAGCCCCTTTTCACGCAAAGTTTGCGTGAACTCGAGTGGCTGACTGGTAAAAAAGGTATTGATATACGACTCAGCGCTGAAATAGCCGAAAAAACAAGCAGTGCTATACGGAGCCTAGGGCTCGATGCCAATGACACAACTGACAAAGAGTTGTATCATGCACTTGATCATCGGATAGCTGAGCATAATCGCAACCTTGCGGCTGCCCTTGGGTCTTCTGAAGACGCCTCTGTGAATTCGCTAGTACCTAAGATCGTGGAGCTTGTTAATCAAACAGATTTAAATACACAGTGTTGGGTCTTAAAAAAATCAGTCGCCAAACAGTTGTTGCGAGAGATGCCGCCAAAAGCAATGATGAAGCATCTTGGCTACAGAAGCATCGAAAGTATGTTCAAAAATGAGAATTTTGCAGAATTGTATACTGCACTGCGTTTTTCTGAAGGCTCTGATTGGCTTGTTAAGTACAACGAACTGTTTGCACGTAAAATCCAACCGTCTGATTTTGAAACCAGGAAAATCGAAATTGTTGTGATGGACCATGATAAGTGGGTAGATCTATCGGAAAGTTTTGTCAAAAAGAAACTTCATAATGTTACCCATACAAAGGAACTCGGAGTTATTGTTGTTGTTCCAATGAAGCAAGTGCACATGCGGGGCCTTACCTTGAAGACACTTCCGTTACTGCTTCACTACATCAATGAAGTGCGATTATATTCGGCATTTTTTAAGCTTAAAAGTACCGAGGCGGCATTCGGAAACATTATAAGCGAAACATTGATAGCAGATACAGGAACTGGTGCTACTATCGCTAATCACCATATTCACTGGCGTGTCATACAAAGATATTTTGGCAAAATACATGAATCGCCACCAGAGATATTTCAGCCGCATGTACAGCCAGAAGACCTTCATTGGCGTAAGGCTGAAGAAACACTGTATAAAATCAACCCTGAGCTGAAATATTGGCAAGATTTGGATTACGTGGCTACTATTGGAAGCGATGGTAACCCTGTTGCATTTAACCTTATGGACGTAGCGATCGGGTACTCAAATAACCAGTCATTTGCCCAGCGTAATTTTTATCATATGCGCGAAAGTCTTTGGAATGAAATTTTCATTAGATACATGGGTGAACCGGAACTGAAACGACAGATATTACAGCAGCTAGATAACGATATGATAAAGCCAGAGGAGCTTATGTG
>CAZNJH010000006.1:0-12610 GCA_964573355.1 uncultured Candidatus Saccharibacteria bacterium
GGTTACGGTCACGTCGGCTATGTAGAGCGAGTGAACGAAGATGGCAGTGTTCTTGTAAGTGAAATGAACTACGCTGGTTGGAACCGTGTTTCGAGCCGTACAATTGATGCTTCTCAGGTCAGTACATTTAACTACATTCATTAAATTTTGAGCAAGCCTAGAACCTGAATCAGTAACTACACCTGTAAATTGGGCTATATGTTGTATACTAAGTACGATGTTTGTTGATAAAGCAACAGTATTCGTTAAAGCTGGCGATGGCGGCAATGGTGCCGTCAGTTTTCGGCATGAGATTTATGTCGACAAAGGTGGTCCCGACGGTGGCGATGGCGGTAATTGCGGCAGCGTTATATTTGTAGCCGACCCAAGTACCAATACACTGGTAGACTTTCGATATAAGCCAGAGCTCAAGGCAGAAGAAGGCCAGGCTGGCGCAACGCGCAAACAGCACGGAAAGAAAGGCGCGAATTTACACGTTTCTGTCCCGATCGGAACAGTAGTAAGGCAAGGCGGCTCGATACTTGCGGATTTTACGCAAGAAGGGCAGCATATCATAATTGCCCGAGGTGGTAGCGGCGGTTTCGGCAACGCTCACTTTAAAAGCAGCACTCGCCAAGCTCCCCGGATAGCCGAAAAGGGTGAAGTGGGCGATGAACTTGAGCTTGAACTTGAGCTTAAACTGATAGCAGATGTTGGGCTGGTTGGCTTGCCGAACGCCGGTAAGTCCACTTTTCTTTCGGCAACTACGAACGCAAAACCAGAAGTTGCAGATTATGCATTCACTACACTTACCCCACATCTTGGCGTGGCGGATATTGATCAGCACACCCTGTTGATTGCAGACATACCCGGGTTAATAGAGGGAGCGTCTGAAGGGCGTGGTCTCGGGCATGAATTTTTACGTCACGTAGAACGAACCGGCGTCTTACTTCACTTGGTCGATGCCTATAACGACGATATTGTTGAGGCCTATCACACCATTCGACGTGAACTTGAATTACATGATGAAAAGCTTGCCAAACGTCCCGAGATTGTCGCAATTACCAAGATTGAGGGATTAGATGCGGAAATTATAAATGATCTGGTAGCGCAATTAGTGACGGCGGGGGTAAAAAAGAATGCCATTTTCCCAATTTCCTCACAAGCACACAAAGGAGTGCTACAGTTGCTTCGCAAACTCTATGCGGTATCTGAACGTGAAAAGTCTAAAAAGCGAGTTAAACAAGCCGAAAATGATTCACAGAAGGTGGTCTACACGCTTGATAAGCCGGAGCTTGCGTGGCGTGTTGAGAAGGTTGGAAAAACTGCGTTTCGAATTAGTGGTCAAAAAATAGAAAAATTTGCCCGCAGAACTGATTTTGAAGATTTTCATGGACGGCAACGCCTCAGAGATATTATGAAGAAGATGGGGATTATGCACGAATTAAACCGCCACGGTGCGGAAGCAGACAGTCGTATTCAATTTGGAACCATGCATGCACATCTTACAGTTGCCGAACTGGCTGAATAATTCTTTACGCATACTTTTTATAAAAACTGTTGTAATTTGTAAAAATGAGCGTATATTAAAAAACAAGTTAATTGCCTTCAGGCTATTAGCGCACATTAACAAACCGAATGAGAACGCGCTCGTCGAGGGTCTAGGTTGTGTAAGATTTTAGAGTATGGTCTTAAACTATCTAGATCCTCGACTGAGCGCACATGCTGTGTTCAGCGCTGAGGAGGAAAACCGGGAGCGCTCTGCTCCAAACCAACCAGGAGGTACCTGATCATGCTCCGTTCCGTGCACTTCACCCCCGTCGCTCGTGGCCCTGCGGTGGGCTCCGCGACGCACACCATCGGTGCCCACGACGAGACCGCCATGGCCCGTCGCCACTTCGGCTCGTCGCACACCTTCGCCGGCGCCACCTGCACCTGAGTCCAAGAAGGACTCAGGAGTAGCAGCTCGTCTGCGAACTCGATGGTTCGGCTGGGGGCTTCGGTCCCCAGCCGAACTGCCCACAAGATCGTTCGCGTAGCTTCGGCTACGTGGCAAGACCCGCTTCGGCGGCGTAACCGGCGGTGGCGGGGGAGTAGAAGCTTAAGATTTAGCGTCAACGATCAAGATCAGCTCAGACGGCCTTCGGGCGCACAGTCAGAGTGGCTGCTACATCTTGTTTCTCTCCCTCGCCCTGCAGGTTTCGGGTATCCTCAATGTTACAGATCTTACCTACCAGTAATCTGGTTGCACTGATTCTGTTTACAGGGCATGTAAAACTCATTCGGTTTGTTACAAACCATGCTTTTGACACCAGACGGTGTTTTTTATTTGTCAGCACACCAATTATCCGACATACTAGCCTGTATGACGTATTACTTTTATGATCTTGAAACCTCAGGTATCAACCCGCGCGCGCAACGAATAATGCAGTTTGCGGGTCAGCGAACCGACGAAAATTTTAAATCAGTCGGCGAGCCAGATAATTGGCTCATACGGCTGACCGAAGAAGTACTGCCAGATCCCGACGCGATTCTTATTACCGGTATAACGCCGCAGAAAACGCAGGAAGAAGGCTATAGTGAAGCAGAATTTTTACAATTATTTTCTCAAAAAGTACTGCAGCCAGATACCGTCATTGTTGGCTTTAATAATATCCGGTTTGATGATGAATTTATGCGCAGCACCTTGTGGCGTAACTTTTATGATGCATATGAGTGGCAATGGCAAGACGGTCGGTCCCGGTGGGATCTACTAGATGTCGTTCGTATGGTGCGCGCGCTGAGGCCAGAAGGTATTGAATGGCCTGAAGATGAGGCGGGTAATCCAACTAATCGTTTGGAGCTGCTCACGCAGGTGAACGGACTTGATCATGCCAATGCGCACGATGCCCTGAGTGATGTACAGGCAACTATTTCCGTGGCAGAACTATTAAAAAGTAAGCAACCGCAGATGTATGAATATTTGTTTAATGTGCGTGATAAGAAGCAGGTAAAGGAGCTCGTTAACCTTGAAGACCGACGTCCGTTTGTATATACCAGCGGTCGGTATGAAGCTCAGTATCATAAAACAACCGTTGCATTTCCACTTGCTGAAGGGCGTAATAAGAACGTAATCGTATATGATCTTCGCTATGACCCTTCGGCATTTGTAATACTTACTGAAGACGAGATCGCCAAAAACATCTTTGCGAATTATGAAGAACGTCGCAAAGAAGGATTCGTTCGTATACCAGTTAAAGAACTACAATATAATCGCTCGCCAGCCGTTGCACCGCTTGGTGTATTAACCCACCACAAAGGGTGGGAGCGTATTCAAATTGACGAAGCGCTCGTTGAAAAACATCGAAACGCCCTTCTCGTCTACCCAGAATTTGCTGAGCGGGTTAAAAAAGTATTCGCCCGCACGCGAGACTTCACACCAGTTAAAGATCCAGATTTTGAGCTCTACGACGGGTTTGTAGATCAAGCTGACAAACAAAAAATGCGTGTCGTGCGTGCAGCAACAACGGAGCATGTGGCCAGTATTAGTCTCGAGTTTCATGATCGGCGTCTCAACGCAATGTTACCTCGATACAAAGCTCGTAATTTCATGCGCAGTATTACCGCCGATGAGCGTGAACACTGGGAGTCGTATCGTCACCAACGGCTGCTCAGCGGTCTACCGGGTCAACTCTCGATTGAGCAATTTGCCCGGAGACTCAGCGAGCTTTCGCAAGCGAAAGCATCAGACGATCACGCGCAGTATTTATTACAAGAACTGCAGCTTTACGCAGAAAGTGTTGTGCCACTCAACGAGTAGTATAGTTCAGGGGTTTTTTAGAGATCGGCAGTGACCGGTTGGGTTGGAGCAGAAATAATTGAACGTTTACTCGTGTCAAACACGAATGTATCGCTTTCAGTGGTCGGTATGTCTGATTTCGCTCGCTCAGCTACTATTTGTTGGGCAGTATGTTCGAGTGCATGATAGCGAATGTTACGTATAAAACGCCGGAGTATCCATCCGCCCAAAAATGCCAAACCAATCGTTGGCCATAGCCCCAGCATAATATTTGTGCCGGGCACGACACCGGCAATTAAAAAACTTGCCAACGAATTTAACGGGTCGTTAATTTGGGTGCAGTAGAACACCACGGTTACAATACTAAGAATACCCACAAAATATTTCTTCATGCCACTCACCTTTATTACACCTTCATCATACTGGTATGTACTGCAGAATTTCAACAGCTAGAGTGATATAAATGTTGTAGTTTTTATAAGTATCAACGCAGATGTGCGCTAGAGTATATTGAGGCTTCCGGGTTCGTATGCTCCAAGCAGTCGAATCTCGGTTGCATGGCGTTGCAAGTTTGCAATAATTGGTTCAATTGCATCACTGGTGCAATCTGCATAATACATATACTTCCACGCTGATCCAACAATTGGGCGACTCTCAAGCTTTGTTAAATTGGCATTTGCCTGTGCAAACACACCGAGTGCTGCGTGCAACGAACCTGGCGTGTCAGTGGTTCGAAAGGTGAGCGAAAATTTGCCGGATTTCTTAACCGTTGTTTTTGTACGCTGCAACGCAATAAATCGGGTGTAGTTGTGTCGATGTGTTTCAATATTGTTCGCAAGTATCGTCAGCCCGTACTCATTGGCAGCAGCCTGACTGGCGATAGCTGCCTTGTGCGGGTCTCCCCACGCGGCTACCGCTTTGGCGGCGAGCGCGGTATCTTGGTACTCATGGCGTTCGGCGTGTGGGAGTACTGTATCGAGGAATTGCTCTGCCTCTGCAAGTGCAGGGGCTTGTGAAAATACATCGGTAATAGCCTCAGTTTTTGCACGAGCTACGCTCATAAGATTGAGTCCTATGTGTTCATACGCTTCCTTGCCGATCCATACGTCATGTTTTAACAACAGATCGTATACTTCATTGATTGAACCATAAAGCGAATTCTCTATTGCAACTACTGCCGCATCAGCTTCGGAGCGCATAAGCTTTGCAAAGACATCTTTAAAGTGGGTGCAGTACACCAATGCTGCCCGGTCGCCATAGAGCTGTCGAGCGGCGAGCGCATGGTACGAAGCAGCTTGACCTTGAATCGCAATTTTCATAGCGGCTATGGTAACAGAATAAGCTAGTGTTTTACAAATGTACGAGCCCACCGTTTTATGTGGGCGATACGATTACGGTTAGTGAAGAAGATACCTACGCCGACCAGTGCGAACGTTCCGGCAAATATCCACCATGGATGCGCTGAGCCATCAAGTATCGTTAAAAATGGTGGTTGCCGTTGGCCTGCGAATTTAGGGAGTTCTACTTGGTGCCAGGAAAAAAAGATACCGAAGCCTACAAATACGAGTGCGCATATATCAAAGAAGTTTAGCCATTTCGGGGTAAATCGCCAATAGCGACGTATCCATGTGGGCATATGGTGGAGCATGAATTTTTTAAATCGATCGGCCCAATCAAATTCACTCGCTAAAATTGCTACGCCAAGCAAAAAGATCGGTATCCCACCAGGTCCCGGTAGGATACCGGTAAACGGTGAAATAACAACTAAAAAAAGCCCCAAGGTTAATACGAAGGGTTTACGCACCGTTTTCGGTTGACGCTTCCACCAGATATAAAGTGATTCCCTCATCTCAGCATAAGTATACACTAGACAATATATGGCGAGACGATTCATTATGAGCACAAGTGGGCAGAAGGATGGTTAATTTATGCCAACAGCAGCGGCAGGTGAAGGAATTTACGTTGGGTTCGAGGTGGCTCAAGAGCGAGCACTCACACAGTTTGTGAAAGGCATGCCGAGGACGGTTGGCGAACCGCTTGATTTCTCGACATTAAGTACCACGGGTATGTATCCAGAAGAGCTGGCTAATGCTGGACTTGGCCGTCATGAGCGTCGGCAATTACCACCACTGGTTCGCCATATACAGCGACGAATTTCCCATTTGGCAGTAGTGGGTTCTGTAGTCGAGCCTAACCAGCCCGAACTTGTAGCGCATAAGAAATTTGCCGCGATTGCCATAGATCCCAGCGAAGAAATGGTTGAAGCGAGAGCTGTAGTGAGTCGCCTTGTGTACGACGAAGTTGGCGTAAGGATTCCAAGCTACAACCCAAAAGGATGGCACATATCTGTTGCAAGACGATCAGGGAGAGGTGAAAGATTGCCCGCCTACCATAAGCCAATTCCTGAGAGAATGGTTATCAGTGGCGTTACAGTTGCGATCCGGGCGGCAAAGGGCGACATGATGCATGTGCAGGATTATGTAAATGTTCCTAGGACTGGGCGCCGAAGATAGCGTATAATAGATAAGATGTCGGAGTTTATTTCTATTCGAGGTGCGCGTGAGCATAATCTGAAGAATATTGATGTTGAGATTCCTCGAGAAAAATTAGTTGTTATTACGGGGCTTTCAGGTTCGGGCAAATCAAGCCTTGCATTCGACACTATTTATGCTGAAGGGCAGCGGCGATATGTTGAAAGCCTCTCGAGCTATGCCCGTCAATTTTTAGGCTTAATGGAAAAGCCGGATGTTGACCAAATTGACGGCTTGAGTCCAGCGATATCGATAGATCAAAAATCGACCAGTCGCAACCCCCGGTCTACTGTGGCTACCGTCACTGAGATTTATGATTATCTTCGCCTATTGTTTGCACGTATTGGGGTGCCGCACTGCCCGATTGATGGTAATACGGTGCGTCGTCTTACACCCCAGGCGATAGTGGATGAAGTATTGGCCATGAAAAAAGGTGCAAAACTTATAATTCTTGCTCCAATAGTAACTGCCAAAAAAGGGCAGTTTGAACATATACCGGCTGAATATCAGCGTAGTGGTTTTGCTCGGGCTCGGGTAGACGGAGTTATTTATAGCCTCGACGAGTGGCCAACGCTCGATAAAAAATTTAAACATACAATTGAAATTGTAGTGGATCGATTAATAAACGATGAGACGAATCAAAGCCGCTTAACGCAGTCAATTGAGCAGGCGCTTGAAATTGGTAAAGAATCAGTCATTATTCTCGACGCAGATTCTACGGAAGAACGACTCCTTTCACAGCGCTATGCATGCCCTGATCACCCCGATCTGGCACTACCAGAACTTGAACCTCGTATTTTTAGCTTTAACGCGCCACAAGGTGCGTGCCCGACATGTACTGGGCTGGGAAATAGACTCGAAGTTGATCCTGACCTTGTTATACCAAACGGGAACCTTACTATTTCCGAAGGTGCAATTCGCCCGTTTAATCGGGTAAACTCCGATGCATGGTATATGAAGAAAATGCAAGCTGTAGCAGATCGTTACAAATTTAGTTTGCAGGTGCCAACCGCCCAGCTTAAACAAGAAGACCTAGAGCGAATTTTATACGGAACCGGAAGTGAAAAATATGTCGTGCAGCTGAGTATGGGACGAAGCTTTGAAACAACCTATGAAGGTGTTATTCCAAACCTGGAGCGACGTCATAAAGAAACCGATAGCGATTTTATGCGCCGTGATATCGAACGATTCATGCGCGAACGAGCATGCTATACCTGCAAAGGTGCACGATTAAAACCAGAAGTTTTAGCTGTCACAGTACATGATTTTTCAATTAAAGATATCACTGATCTTTCAGTGAGTGATGCGCTTGAATTGCTTCAAAAGACAACATTTACTGAAAAAGAACAGTTTATTATTGCGCAGGTCTGCAAAGAAATTATTTCTCGACTCAGTTTTTTGAATAATGTTGGGCTTAGCTACCTTAATTTAAGTCGAAGTGCCGCAACGCTTTCCGGCGGTGAAGCACAGCGTATTCGTTTAGCAACGCAGATTGGTTCTGGGCTGCAGGGTGTGTTGTATGTACTTGACGAACCTTCAATCGGTCTTCATCAGCGAGATAATGACCGACTCATTAATACCCTCAAACATTTGCGGGATCTTGGAAACTCGGTGTTGGTAGTCGAGCATGATGAGGATACTATTCGAGCAGCAGATTGGCTTATAGATATCGGTCCCGGTGCAGGTGTACATGGAGGAAGTATTGTCGCCGCTGGCACGCCAGAGCAAGTAGCAAAGGTTTCGGACAGTGTTACTGGTCGTTATCTTGCAGGGACTGAATCAATAGATGCTCCTAAAAAAGAGCGTAAAGGCAATGGTAAAGAATTATGCATAAAAGGGGCCGCTGAGCATAACCTCAAAAACATTGACGTTACGATTCCACTTGGAAAAATGGTGGTTGTGAGTGGCGTTTCAGGATCGGGTAAATCAACACTGATTAACGATATTCTCGCCAAAGAACTTCTGAGCCGACTGCATCGGGCGCACGAAGTTCCCGGCAAGCACGAAGAAGTGCTGGGGATCGAACATCTCGATAAAGCAATTATTATTGATCAGTCTCCAATCGGACGAACACCGCGTTCTAATCCAGCAACATATACGGGAGTCTTTACGCCGATTCGTGAATTATTCGCTAATACGCCTGAAGCAAATATTCGCGGTTATAAAGCTGGAAGATTTAGCTTTAACGTAAAGGGTGGCCGGTGCGAGAACTGCCAAGGTGACGGCATCATTAAAATTGAAATGCACTTCTTGCCCGATGTGTATGTAACGTGCGAAGTCTGTAAGGGACGTCGATACAACCGCGAGGCACTTGAAATTACCTACAAAGGTAAGAATATCTCTGACGTGCTTGAGATGACAATTGAGCAAGCGGTTTCATTTTTTGAAAATCAACCAAGTATTGCGCGCAAAATGCAAACATTGTTTGATGTTGGCTTAGGGTATGTAAAGCTTGGGCAACCAGCCACAACGCTTTCTGGTGGTGAGGCCCAGCGTATAAAATTAGCAGCTGAGCTTTCTCGTCGTGCTACGGGCAAAACACTGTACATTCTTGATGAACCAACGACGGGCCTTCACTCAGCAGATGTTAAGAAACTTCTCGAAGTTCTCAATGCTCTCGTTGACACGGGTAATTCTATGGTAATCATTGAACATAACCTTGATGTTATTAAATCTGCTGACTACATCATAGATATGGGGCCAGAAGGTGGCGCGGGAGGGGGTCAAGTTATGGCACAGGGTACGCCTGGGCAGATAGCAAAGATTACGGCGTCACATACTGGTGCATATTTAAAACAAATGTAAATTAAGATTATATTCTGTCGCCGACTGACGGAGGGAGCGTTAATGTCGCTGGGTGTGAAACTATGAATTTCTCTTAACAACCGAACGAATTTTTTGCATGGTTAACGCCGGTAGTTTCTTTACCTTCTGGCGGTTGTCGGCTTCTTTTAAAAAGTGGTGGAATGCAGGGAGTAAACTAATAAAGATGACGACTATAATTGCGGGTTCGAGATATTGTTCGGGAATCAAATTACCAAGAAAGTATCCAAGATACGTAATGCCAAGCGTCCATAATGCGCCGCCCGTGATATTAAAGCCTATAAATGTTCGATAATTCATGCTGCCAAGACCTGCAACAATTGGTGCGAAGGTGCGCACAATTGGTACAAACCGGGCAAGAATGATGGTTTTTTTGCCATGCTCTTCGAAGAATGCTTCTGCTTGCGCTATGTATTTTTTCTTAAATATTCTGCCATCCGGACGTTTAAGCAAACGGGGTCCTACTTTTTTCCCAAATGCATAACCAACACTGTCACCCAACACTGCAGCAATAAAACAGATGGCAGCGAGGAAATGAACATTAACATAGCCTTGGCTTGCTAGAAAACCTGCCGTAAATAGCAGGCTGTCGCCTGGCAAAAAGAATCCGATTAACAAACCGCTTTCTGCAAAGATAACACTCGCGACTGCAAATACACCGGCTCGTGCAATATTTTCTGCAGAAATTATAGACATATCAAATATTGTAGCAGTTTTTATTCATAAACCCTATCTGTTATAATAAAAAACACTTACAAAGAGGAGTTACACATTACATGAGTCAGGATATTCAGCTAGATGCACAGTCACGCGAAGCCCTTGGTAAAAAAGCAGTTGCTCAGTTGCGAGCCCAAGGTAGCGTACCGGCGATCATTCAAGAACACGGCAAACCTTCAGTGAACATTTTGGTCGAAGGCGGCGCAATTTTAAAAGCCTATGAACACGTAGGTAAAAGTCAGGCACTTGATTTAACTCTTGGCAGTAGCAAAAAATTAGCATTGATTAAAGAAATTGAATTCGTTCCGCTTAAAAAAGGAGTACAGCACGTTGTGTTCCAGGCCCTAAAGGCAGACGAGCCGGTTGACGCAGATGTACCAGTCCACTTGGTGGGCGAAATTCCTGCCGAAGCAAACCGTCTTGTTTTGCTTCATACACTTGAAACGATTGCAGTCCGGGCATTACCAAAAGATTTACCAGAAGCCCTTGAGGTTTCGGCTGAAAAGCTTGTAGACGTTGATGATCGAATTGATATAAAGGACATTACCTTACCAAATGGGGTTGAATTGGTTGAAATTCTCGCCAATGCGGATGATCAAGAGAAACAAGAAGAATTCTTAAATCAGCCGATTGCGATTGTAAAAGAACCAACCGTAGAGTCTGATGAAGGTGTTGAGCTTGCTGAAGGCGAATCTGAGGCTGATGTGGTTACATCTGAAAACGGAAGTGATACAGATCAGGGTGGTGCTACCGAAAGTGATAACCCGGGCGGTAAAAAAGCCAAAGAAGATCACGGCGAATAATCCGAAGTCTTTTTGTAAAGAAAATAGACCCGCCGCGTTTGGAGTGGGTCTATTTTTATTACCTTACTCTTCTATGAAGCCGCCACTTTGGTGTGCCCATAGTTTGGCGTATGTACCATTCTTCTGCAGCAACTCGGCGTGAGAGCCTTCCTCAACAATTTCTCCGTGGTCTAGTACAATGATTCTGTCCATTTTTTGGATGGTCGAAAGACGGTGTGCAATTACAATTGCTGTTCGGCCTTCCATCAGTTTCCAGAGCGCACTTTGAATAAGTACCTCACTTTCGCTGTCCAGGGCAGACGTTGCTTCATCAAGGAGTAATATAGGGGCATTCTTCAACATTGCACGTGCGATCACGACACGTTGGCGTTGTCCGCCGGAAAGCTTTACACCACGTTCACCAACCAAGGTCTGGTATTTTTCCGGTAGCTTTTCAATAAACTCATGTGCATTTGCCATTTTAGCAACAGCAGTAACAGCTTTTTGGCTGGCATCGGGCGAAGCATAGGCAATATTTTCAATCAGACTTCTGTGAAAAAGAAGTGGTTCTTGCGGCACGTACGCAATATGCTCACGCAGTTCGGATTGCTTAAGGTTCGCAATATCTTGACCATCAATGCATATCGAACCGCCAGATATTTCCATGAAACGAAGGATAAGCTTGGTAATCGTGGTTTTACCGCCCCCGCTCAGTCCAACAAGCCCCACCTTTTCTCCAGGCTTGATGCGTAAGTTCAGATTTTTAAATAGTAATTTGTTCTTCTGGCCCGGGTATCCAAACGACACATTTTTAAACTCAATACCCCCACGATGAAACGCAACTGGCTCAGTTTTTGCGTTGTCTTGTATGTCCGGAATACGATCTAAAATTTCTGTCATATCATGGGCATCACCAATGACACGGTTGTAGTTACGCATAATGTTGTTCATTTCCCAGAGCTGTCTAGCAACGGTAAAGGTATATGTAATGCACAGGTAGACAGTTGAAATTGCAATAGTGCTGCGGTTGGTAGCAGCTATGGCAGCAAGAACTGCGCCTGTATTGAGAACCACGATGAGCGATGAGTACCCAGTGCTCACTTTTAAAAAGCCCCACATCGTCGCAAGGCTGCGATCACGCCAATGCTCCGCTGCCTTCATGTACCGTTGTTCTTCAAATACTTCACGACCATGGCTCTTGATGGCCATAATGTTTGTCATTGCATCAGCTAATGTGCCAGTTTGCGCCGTGCCAGCTTGGGCTTCATCAATATTGAGCTTTGCCATAAATTTTGTACCAAAAAATATCGCTGTTACAAACACGATCGCAAGGACAAGAATAAACAACGCATATTGCCAAAAGAAGAAGCTTAAAACAATAACTGCCGCAAAAATACTGGTTATTGAAGGCGTAAGCTGAAATACGATCGTGTCCCAGAACCGTTCAAAAGCACCAGCAAGTTTACTGGTTTGTGACACGAGTGATCCACCAAACGTATTGGCGTGGAAGTCACTCGATTGTCGCACGAGATGGTTGAATATTTTATTGTGAAGATTACGATCTGCTGAGACTTCAAAGTTCCATGTCATATAGAGCGTCAGTCGCCACCCAATAACCTCGCCATATAGTTGCGTCACAAAATACAAGGCGATTAAACCCGCGCTACTCGAGAGCGTAATCGGCTCTGCTGACTGGATCGATTCAAGGAGTCGCGAAATAAGGTAGGGGCCTGCAAATGAAGACACAACAACGGTAATAGCCGCGCTGGTTAATGCGGTTCCAACACGCCACGGGTACGCCATGGCCTCACGCCAAAATAATTTCAGAATTTTCTTCTGCATGTAGTTTCTTTCTAGGAATTTTTAAATTTTTAGAGATTAAAGAGGTGTACTTGGGCAAGTGTATTGCTTTGGGGTACAAAAGTTGTAATATTCGACATCACGAGCCCTTTCCTTTAGTTTTATATCAATTTCGCAATTATACCACTTATGTCAAGTAA
>CAZNJH010000007.1:0-12514 GCA_964573355.1 uncultured Candidatus Saccharibacteria bacterium
ACAACGGTGACATTCGACGAACCAATGGTTAAAGCAGAGAACTGGGCTTCGGTAATGGTGGTGTATTCGTTGGTGATAGAGTTGTATTTTCGCAGTACGAGACTATCGGGTGAAATATCGTAGTAATAAAACTTCACAGTTGTAGTTGACCCAGGCGCCCCACAATCCGCTTCAAAATCGAACAGCCCATTGTCATATATATAATTGCTATCCTGGATGTCTAGACTACTTTCGCTTACCATATCGTCAACCGTAAGCTCACAATCTTCGCCGACATCTATCACCACGCGCTTACCAGAAATCGGACTGATATAGCTACTGATATTATCTTGCTCAACATCAGGTATATCATCGCCATTATAATCGTCGTCTGGTAAATTAAGAGTTGTAAATGACAATGTACTTGGACCAACAATTCCCGCAAATGCATTCCCTGTTAAATCGGTAAAGGCGCCGTTATCAATTTCTAGATAATACTGCGTGTTATCCTTAAAAAGACGAGGTGGGTAGAGAGTATATATCCCGTTATCTTCAACGATACTGTCATCATCCACCGCTATCGTTTCAAAAACGGTGTCGTCGGATGCACGCTTTATGGTAATTGTGCCGTTTCCAATCGTCACAGGTTCGCTAAACCAAAGAGAAATCGGACTATTTAAATCTACGTCTGTGGCACTGTCTAAGGGCTCAGTTTGAATAATTTCTGGAGGTTCTGCATCTAGCGTTACGTCGTTTACACTGTCACTTACAGTTACCCCAGTCGTGGCATCGGTATAACGGAATATGACGGTGTACGTGTCCTGTGAAAGTTGATTAACTGAAGCGGCAGTGACATACGGGCTTGCGGTAATATCTCTCGGATTGATCGAAAATGTATGGGTGCCAACTGCAAGATCAGTTAAGGTAATGGTGTGCCCCGTAGCACCCAAAAGCATGAGACGCACCGAACCTGCCTGCGGTGTAGAATAGATCGTCACACTCACATCTAAGCTACTGCTGTTTTCATTATCTACCGGTGAACTAAGCACGGGACTTCGGTTTGTATAAATCTGAGCCTCATAGCTTGCTACTTCTGGCATATCCCCATCTGCACCATACTCCACGACATAACCCGGTAATGTAGTGCCCGTACACGGTAGGTCGTTCCATTTACCACTTGCTCCTGAGAGAAACTGACCACAATCTTCATTGCTACTGGAATCATTTGGTTCGCCCGTGTTCCAATTGGCGTAGCGGCTTGATGTCGGCCCACCATTAAAATTACCAAGCCAGAATTGTGTACCAAGCTCCGGGCCAGTTGCCCATATCCAATGAGATTCACTGTTAGCATCGCTGGCACCCATCCAACCTGCGTTCTCTAAACGATCAGATACATATTGGTTCTCTTCTTGTGACGTGATTGTTGTTAAGTAACCAGTTGCTCCGTACTTTGTTCGCCCTTCAGCTGCCAAACGCGCGTTGGTCCAGGTTAATGTAGCTGAAACATATTCATATAGGTGTCCATTCTGAGAAAAGAAGACTTCACCGGCATCAACCAGAGAAACCTCAAGTGTATCTGTGCCAAGTGATGATCGTGTATAAGTAAGCGTGCTGAGCGCTGCATTCACATTACTGAGGCTACCGTTAAATTCAATGGTGTCACCAGTAGTTGGACCATCAAACGTCAACCCGTCAGTAGTACTCATAGCAAGGGTGCCACTTGAAACATGAAGACGAACAGGTACCGTAGGATCACCATCAGCATGAATTTGCACGTTATTTATTGGAATTGGCTGATTTATTTGTCCTGAAAATGTTTCGCTACCCGTTATAGTTTCACCGAGTGCCGTAGTATTACGCGGCAATATAAACAAGGAAACCATCATTAACACTAAAACCACTACTATACTGAGGCGTGAGAACGGTTTTTGCACGAATTATTACTCCAAAATATAATCCTATTCTAGCAGTAAATATAAGCGAAATCTATATAATTCAATCTATGATAACCGCGGCTCCTCAATTGGCTCTCAGTGTTTCGCAAGGTAATCGGTAACATGCCCCGCATTAATACCGTTTACAAGGTTTGAAAACCCTTGTTGCTTCAAAATTTCAATAGCAACATTCGCCCGGCTACCGGTGCGACAATATACAATAATTTTTGCATCTTTTGGCACAGCATTTAACTGAACTGACCCGGCAAGCAGCTCAGCAGGCGGTATATTGAGCGCACCATCCACATGACCACTTTGATATTCAAATGGCTCCCGTACATCTACAATTACCTGGGCCTGATCCATGAGAAAATTATAACAAAACTCTTAATTGAAGATGAATCGCTTAATTCGTTACAACCTTATACTCAGCAACATCATACACCTTATCAATATAGACCACGGTGTATGGAACAGTGCGGTTCGCCGACGGGTTTCCGACCGCTATATTTTGAACAGTCGAATGCACATCGGCATCAATGCTATATATTGCTTTGCCTGTTGCAGTAACATCTTCGATACCTCTTTTAATAGCGTCGTTTACATAGAGCTTGGGAATCGAGTTGCTGTCTAGGCATACATCGTTTAATTCTTTCAGCTTATCGTAAACAGGATACATACACGGTCCACCCACTCCATCCGGCGTTGCGACATAGATCGTTTTGCGACCATTGAAGCTCTGTGTCTTATTTACAAACAACCTACTCAGAAACACTAACGCGATTACAATACCAATCAGTGCCACTGTTATACCTATCACTTTATACTGACGTTTAACGTAATCCTTGCTCATAAAGTCTCCTCTTTTTATATATTCTCAATGTTTTAGTAAACGACAAGTTTCTTTTTCAAAACGTAATTACGGACGTAGCGTACCTGCAAAGACCTGCCACGCAAGTATAGATTTTGCTATAAGGCTCAAAACAATATAGGCTCGTTCGCCGTACAAATAGTTGTTCCAGCGACCGATCTTTTTGTATTGCAACACCATATTGAGCGCAAAGCAGTTGAAGAAAATAAATATTGAAACAAAAATCCAATACACAAAGGTTGGCGCCGAACTACCATTCGCTGCACCAAGCCATAGATACAATGCGATCACGAGCCAAGGTAAAGCTCCCGCTAAGCAGCCGATCCAGTAACTTAACCAATTTGTTTTTGTAGTTGTTTGGTTATGGACTTCCATAACGAGACCGCAGAGATTCATAATTGCCGTAAGACCAAACAACAATACGAGACTACTTGCATCATAAATACCCACGAGCAGGCTAATTGCAACTATCATTGTACTCGATGAAAACGCATATTCTATCCAGCGAGCCTTATTGATACCTTTTTTTAAGTTAGCGTTATAGGTTTTGTTATATATGGTTGCGATAAAGAGATGCGCTACCGCAGAAAACGCAAAAAAGACGACTATCAGCAGCGGCAATGAAAGATTAAATAACGGTGTGGTCGTAGGACTGAGCGACTGTGTATCTGCATTGAACTGCAAAAAACTGCCGCTAATAGGGAGGCTAAAGTTTTTGCTCAAAAACAGCACCGCCACTGCTTGTGTAGCGTGCATTCCTGCCATGATTAGGTTAAATTTTCTCAGCCCTTTTGTTGTAATTTTTTTACTCATAGATTCACTATAGCACGCCGCGCTAACACAAACGCTATGCCGATTACGCATACAGAAGCTGCAGCTATATACAACAATAGTGCTGATTCTCCGGTTGCCGCTAAATCTGCTTGTTGAGTGCTGATTTCGTTACCGACAGCGGTAAATACAATCTGAGCCTCAGGAGCAGCAAGTCCTGCAGGGTCAACAATATTCCCATCTTCAGTCTCGTCGGCATCTAGTTCGCCACCATCGGTTACTTCGTAAGTCACAACTGTTACGATATTACCGTTAATCTCGACTTGTTCAACTATGGCTGATGTAATTGTTGCGTAGGACTGCGTATTTGGGTTGTATTTACGAAGTACTACGTCGTTACTTGTTACCCCATAGTAGTACTGTTTTATCGTACTGGTAAATCCAGGGGTACCACATGCTAATTCAAAATTCATAAGACCGTTTACATACTCATATGCTTCGTCGCTAACTTCATTTGACTCTTCGTTCTGAGAAGTAGCGGAACTGACTGAGCATGAATCAGATACCTCGAGTACAACCGTCTTACCTGTAATCGGGCTCGTGTAGCTATATAGGTTAGATTGAGCTGAATCTTCTATACCATCATCGTTGAGATCCGTGCCAAGTGCTGGGTTTGAAACAGTTAACGAAGACGCTCCGACATTATTCGTTAGTGCACCCTCTAGTTCAGAAAAGTTGGTCGAGGAAACAGCATAGGTGCCGGCTAGGGCTGAGACCACCGGTACTGACAGAATACAATTTGAGGCGCTCGTAATCGAACCGCCGCTTAACACTACCGTACTCGTGCCACCGATTGCCGTAACAGTCCCTCCACATGTATTGCTTTGGCTTCCGCTGCCAATAACCAAACCAGTTGGTAAGTCAACCGTATAGCCAAGCCCGGTTATAGTTGTAAGTTCGGTGTTTACAATTGAGGTGGTGAACAGAACGGGAGTATCGATCATAGTGGTATTGGAAGAAAAAGCAGCATTAAGATTTGTGCCCTGCTGAGTTGCAAACTGCTGGAATGCAGCCGTCTGGGTTCCGGGAGTATCACCCAAATTCCACTGCATCATAAGTCCAGCATCGTGCATGGAGCCGATTGCAACAAATCCAATATCATCTCCTGTAGCAACCGTGCCGTATGGTACGCTGAAGCCTTGCGAAGTCGCGCCGTCGAACGGTTTAGAACCAGCAATTTCTCGGAAGCCAAACATTATACGAGATGTTGTATTTAATGATATGACTGACCGCACCGGCTCAGTCACCATTACCCCATACCCTATATCTGAAGAACCAGGCGCTGTGTCGCCACCATTGTAAAATTTTACCGTTTCGGTGTTGCCTTCTGGTATTACAAAACTATAACTATCGGTAACATAATCATTCGGATATACGTAGGTAACTGTTCGGGTTACGGTATAGGTGAGTCCACCTTTCACGACCGTGTAACGTACGGTGGCGCCTGAGTTTCCAACAGAACTTGTTCGTGAGCCTACCGATGTTGCGCCAGAAGTACTAAGGATTTCGATCGAAGACCAGTTGGCTGAACCATAAGCAGCGCCTGCTTGCCCATATAAAGCACCGCCAATGTTTAACATAGGGGCTCCGGCTGAACAGCAATACTGCTGGGTGTTGCGGTAATAGACTTCATCCTGGCCCGCAAAACCAGCCGCTGTATTAACGGTAAATCTAATTCCATCCGACCCGTTGGTATTGGCACCTCCACCTGGATTAAGCGTTACTTGTTCAACGCCGCCCTGACCAGCTGCAGCTTCTACTCTTCGAGTACCAATCAACCATAAACTCGCTAACATTAATGCGCTTGCTGTTACGCAGGTAGCGACAAAAAAAATTATCCGATTTTCTGAAACCCTAAATCTTGCATCCCGCACCATAAACTCCGCTCTCCACGTGTTTTGCTTATGTTAATAATAATTGAGTGTTATTAAAAAAACAACTATAAATAGCTGCAACAGTTTCCTTTATAAGGAAATGGGGCGGTAATGTACTATGAACGTTCGTCGCGCATTCGGACATATGTTTTCAATAGCTTTGATTGATCTTTAGACCACCAACTCCAAATATGGCCTTGATCTCTACTGGTTTGCTTTTCAAACTCGTCCCAACTCAGCCATTGATACTCATCAACCTCTGATGGGTTAGGCTGAGGCTGTAAAGAATCTATAACTCCATCGTTGTTAGCATCGCCATTATTTATTCCAACATCTTCATCAACATCCAGGGCTCCGTCACTATCGCTATCACTATCGGCAGGGCGCGTAATAGCTCGTCCGTTCACCCAAACACCGTTAAATAGAGCGTTAGTTGCCTGCAGGCTAATATCATTCCAACTTTCTGGTTCGAGCCCACTCACGCTCAGTATTCCTATGTTCGGTGATGGTGACGAAATATAGGTCCATTCGGAATCACCTTGTTTTTTATAGCGGCCAGCCCATGTTGTGTTTGCGATAATAAGATCACCTCCTGCTTCGCTTGCTATCTCACACATTATTTTCATAGAAGTTGCCGTCCGATCACCAATCGAACAGTGAATTACCATATGAGGTCCATTGGCACCTGTGGCAATTGAATTGATTGTTTCGCCGTCTACAACATAGTCGTACACTCTAAGCTCATCGAGATTTCCATGTAAGTCAACCCCACCATCACCGCCGGCTCCAATACGAGCAACCGGGTTGGCGTCAAGCGCACCAGTATTAGCCGTACCGCTCCCGTCGACTGCGCCATCAACATATAAAATAACAGCGCCGCTTGTAGCTTCGCGGGTAACACACACATGGTGCCATAAACCATCGTTAATAGTAGAAACCCCAGTAATGGTGATGTCTCCAGATTCACCGCCATTTCCAAACACAAGATTACCATTGCTATTTATTCCAAATCCGAAATCAGGTTGAACCTCGGCCATTTCAGCTTCTAGAATTGGGGCCGACTGATAATGATTCACACCGCTACCATGATCAGTTGTTTTTATCCACGAACATACAGTAAAGTCATTTGTTACCGGGCGCTCAACAGTAAAATAATCTCCACCGTCTAGAAATATGCTTTTAGTTTCACCTAAAACTTCAGGAACATCATCACTTGGAGTCGGGTTGCCTTCTGGTACGGCATTATTGCTAAGAATACTATCAATAGCTACGCCAGGAGATGATTCATTGAATTTCCACCAGTTGGTGAAATTACCGCTTGCCTGTGCTGTTGCAGAAGGCAAAAAAACGCCGCTACAGAAAATAAGCGCAACAAACGCTGCTAGTTTTAATATGGGATTTAACATGGACCTCTTTTTTAACCAAGTTCTCACAACAATAAATCTCTTTGCTTATGGTTACCACTATACTCCATATGTAGTAACCCTTACAATGCACTGATTATGAAACTTGCTTTACTTAATGGTATATAAAAGGTAGTTCTTGCAATCTAAACCGACAAAGGCTCAATTTAATGATTATTAAGAGCTCTAATTCGGATCTTGCTCACGGCTTTTGGTGTTGCCCTCTTTGTTTTTATTAGGCCCGCCGATTTTATCAAGTGTGAGCACCGTCTCCCACGTTTTTCCGGCATCTTTCGATTTCCATACATATCCACCAGATCCACTCATGTAAACAGTGCTTGTGTTTGCCTTGCTCCATGCAAAGCTTGAGATTCGTACACCAAAATTGTTTTGTCCGTCTACTTCTTTTGGCAGTACTGAAAGAAATGCCCAGGTGCTACCACCATCGGTGCTCTTGTAAATGCCAGGCTTACCTTCATAGGGCGCGTAGCCAAGTAATGTTAAGCCGACAGGATCATTTGTGTCGTAATCAGCAGCAAATATATAGACATTAGAGACCACCCATGTATTAGCTCCGTCGCGTGTTGCAAAACTTTTTGGAGAACCACTCGTGGTCATCGTGCTCAAAAATGCCGAGTTTCCGTCGACGGGAGAAAGCATACCTTCAGTGAGTGAACGGTATCCACTCGGGAGTCTGTTAGCATATGAAGTCCATGTCTGACCTTTGTCTGTAGAAATTAGTACAGCTCGCTGTTTATCCTCAGGTGGCTGCTGCCCATCTTCTGATGCCGTGAAGGTAAAGAGCCACAACTTGCTACTGTTAGTTGGGTCTACGGCAACATTTATTGCTCTAAAACCCGGGAAGGCACCTGTTGATAATTCAGACCAATCTTTTCCGCCATTACTCGTTTTGTACAATATGCCATTTTTATTAAAGTACTGCTTATTGGCGGCTTGCCCATCACCATTTGTGAAAGAAGGATGCATCTGGTTTGTGCCGTGGTACACTACACTGCTATTTTTTGGATCAAATGCAATTGCTTTAGAACCGCTTGCGTTCATACCAGGCTTGATCATTTGCGACCACGACGCGCCAGCGTTGAAAGACTCCCAAACGCCGGCGTTTTCACTAAACAAGGTATCTAGGTCACCCGGAGATTCAACCCGAGAGATCAACAGGTGCTTATTGTCTGAAGGGTCCACAATCATCCGTCCGAGCTCTTGGATACATTTTTGCTGCGGGGCACCTTCTTTAGGGTATCCGCGGATACCTTTATCGCTTGCTTTCCAAGTTGACCCGCCATCAGTAGATTTAAATACCCCTTTGTACTCAACTCCGACGTATACGGTGTTTTCGTCTGTCGGATCAACCAATAAGGTATTTTGTGTTCGGTAATTATCATGTCCACGTGGCACGCACTCGAGTGGCATCGCCTTTACTAAACCATTTTCATCAGCAGAATGCGCTCCTGTCGAAGCCTGCTCCTTCTGTCGTCCCGTACTTCGATTATCTTCTTTTCTTGTTACTAGAAGTGCAGCTACTGCACCAAGCATTACCACGAGCACCATCAGCGCTATAACGAGCACCTTCTTTTTAGACAATCGTTTTCGGTCGACCGCCTGGTTATTTACTTCGTCCAAACCATCGTTTTGTAAAGGAGTTTGTTCATTCATAAGCATAATATAGCACAGACGCACAGGGTTTCACGAGAGGATTTGTCGCCTAAAGTGGGCATGTTACCAGCCGGGACGGTAGAAACACTGCTGAAACCAGAAAATGTTGATCAGCTCAAAGGTATCCTAACGTACCATGTTGTCTCAACCAGCGCCCTGAGCGGTTATCTTCGAGATGGGCAAGAGCTCACGACCGTTCAGGGAGACACGTTAACCGTATCGATTGCTGATGGTAAGGTGATGATCAAAGATGCCAAGGGTGGAACTGCCACAGTATCTAAAGCTGATATTAAGGCAAAAAATGGCGTTGTTCATGTGATTGACTCAGTGCTAATGTCAAACTAATGTGATTCAACAAAACATGATTTCAAAAGCCCAGTTGAAAGACTGGGCATTTGAAATTTTTATTGTCGCTTATCTTAGCTTACGTTTTATACAGCTTGCTATCGTAAAAGAGCTTGTTCCAATGAGCGTAAGTGCTGCTATGAAAAGGGTGGTGATGTTTATGCCAGTGCCCGCATGCGGTGAGCCTGAATTGGTAGCAGCCGTATTGTTGCTTGTAGTCATAGTTTGGGCAACTCTCAGGGCAGCACCTGAAGGATCTCTCACTACCCCATCCTGGTTACCATCGTCGTCGAACACGCCACCATCCGTTATTTCATACTGCGTCATAAAGATAACCTCTCCCCCAATCAGTGCTCCGAGCGGTTGATACCCTGGTATTTCACGATAGGTTCCATCGTTCATCCATTTTCGTACGCTATAGAGCTCACTTCCTTCGATGCCGTAATAGTAGTGTCTGATCTGTGCGGTGTCGCCACTATTTTCACAATGAATCCAGAAAGATGCTAACCCCATTGGATAATCATACTCTACATCTGGCTGCTCAGAAGATTCGCTTCCGATCTGAAAGTTTTCAATTCTTTCACAATCAGTTTCTAACACTGCATAGTTGTTGGTAAGCGGATTTACATAAGAATAGATGTTAGGCTGTTCGCTATCAGCCGTGCCATCATCGTTGGCATCTCCACTATTGGGGCCAGCCTCCTCGACAGAATCCACGCTACCATCGCTATCCGTATCAATTAATGCTGAATCGACCGTGACATTTGTCGCTATAGCATTTGCTGCCGGATCTCCAGCAGCGTTTTGGTACGAAAGTACGACAGTATATGTGCCGTTTGGAATAGTGTTTTGCGAGGTGGATAGAAACGGCGCTCCCGTTGCCATTACGTTTGTAGGGTTAATAGAGTATTCGTACGGACCAACCAGTGGACTGCCGACATGGAGACTAATGGTTATGGTATCATCGCCGATAAATGTGAGGGTCATGCTGTTTGTGAGAGGAGCTTCTCCGTATGCAAAGTCAACTGGTATTAATCCATAGGTAGCATTACTCGCCGGTGCATCCATCATTGGGGCGAGGGTTGTTCCTGAACCAATAGCATTTATCTGTATGTCAAATGTGTCGGTAACAGTTCCACCATTACCATCATCAGCAATCACATCGATTGAGATAATGCCTACATCACCGTTACTTGGTGTCCCGCTAAATGTCCTCGTAGCTGCATCAAAGCTAAGCCATGCAGGCAATAACCCACCCCCGGCTAATTGTGCAGAGTAAGTCAACGTATCACCATCTGAATCATTAAACGTATTTGATGGCAGTTGGTAATTGAACGCAGCATTTTCTGTGGTGGTCTGATTGGGAATCGGATTAGCTAAGGTGGGTTGCGCGGCCCAAACAGGCACAAAGCCCCCTAGAATAAACCCTGCCATTATAAATAATGCACCTAGAAACAACTTCGATTTAAATTGACCCACGTGTACTCCTCAGTCCATTATGCTTATGGCAAGCATACCATTAACTGCTCTTATGTGTCGACTTTTTAGCCCTATAGTAAAATTCCATAGCGTGAATGTTTACTGGACTTTAGTTTAACTATCTTGTATGGCTCCGCATACGGGTGTTGAACGACTTGGCACGCAAGTCTGTCTTATGGTCCGAACTTGCCTCTTTTGCAAGGGGCATTTAGTACAGCATCGGTAGGTCCATACTGACACACTGGTAATGGTTCATTCTCTGAACTTGGTGTATTTTTTGTTTTTGACTGGAATACGAAATAAAGGCTAGCTACAACCAGAAAAGTAATTACGACGAAACATACGATTTTAAATGTATTCATAACTAAATTATAGCAAAGTCCAGTAGCGTGAATGCTTACTGGACTTCATTTCAACTATCTTGTATTGGCTCCGCATACAGGTCACGGGATTAAACGAGACAAATGAGACACAAAGTGGCATATTATGAGAGCGTCTCAGACTTGCTTGACTACTGTACTGTTTTCTTGTCTAATCCAATGAATGGGAAATCATTCCAGCTGCTAAAACTTGTCGTAACGGCTGGCTCAGCCCTGAGTGATTCTAAGTCGTAAAATAATTTATGTTGCTTGGGTGCAAAAAGTAACAAAGGAATTTCTGCAGTATGTGCCGCACCAGTATCTTTATCCGAATCACCGACGAATACAGCATTTTCTTTGCTGCTCCCTACTTTCTCGAGCGCAATATAGATTGGGGTAGGATCGGGCTTGTGTTTTTCTGTATCATCTGCAGATACAACTACGTCAAATAGCTGTCCTATACCATGATTCTTGAGTGCAGCATTGAGCATTTTTGTAGTTGATGTGGAGACAAGGCCAATCTTATACCCATCTTTTTTAAGCTGCTGGAGTACGGCTTTAGCACCCGGATATAACTCAACCTTTTCAAGTCTTTCATACACGACTTCAAGATGCTGGTTGTATGTTTCAAAGTCCTTTGGATCGACACCTAGTTCAATATACGCGTCCCATTTACCGAATTTACTACTGATATCTTTATCAGATGGATGAACACCAACTTTGGCATACGCCTCTTTGAAAGTCTGAAGCCAAACTTCAAGTGTTTGAGCAAGAGTCCCATCCCAATCGAAGAGTATTGTATCTACTTTATTTCTCATCTTTTCTGCCAATCCTTATAGTTCTTAAGTAGTTCTTTGCATTGTTCGCGAAGTACGCCACCAACAACTTCAATGTTCCCACGTGTTGAATCAGCTGCTTTTCTAGAGGTTTTTGCGAGTTCTTCTGAACTATAATTATCGTACTCATATTCGTTGCCGGCCACATCTGCTGCGTATGCGCCAAATACCATACGATCAACGCCAGCCCACAATGCTGCCCCCATACACATAGAGCAGGGCTCTAGCGTTCCATACAGAGTACATCCTGCCATATTAAGTAGACCGTTTTCTTTAGCACAATTTCGGATGCAGTCCATCTCTCCATGATTTGAAGGATCACGCTTTCCCCATGGATTACTTAAGCCTCGAGCGATAACTTTACCATCTTTGACCATAATGGCACCAATAGCAGCACCACCAGTCGACTCAGCTTCTTTGGCCGCATCGATAGCTATTTGCATGAAGTGTTCGTCGTTCATTTGTTATAAACCTTCCAGCTTCCTTCAGATATAACTTCTTCATCCTCCCCGTTCACTTTAATGGCAGTTTGATCATCAATGGCGTAAACTTTGTTTTGCTTGCCCTTGGCGTATTCTTGCATGGTAACAAATCGTTGCTCATCACAGTGTGGCTCGATCTCAAAATCAACAAGGTTCATTCCAGTGCTGTCATCAAGTCCTGGCAAATTAGGGTCGCTTGGCTCAATCATGCAAACATCTAGTGATGGTGTGGTGACAATAGTACCGGCACTTACACCAACATACACTTTAAATTCGAGGTTTTCACGCAACCATTCACCAAAACCAGTCTTGCGATATTGGTTTAATAAATGGAATGTATTGCCGCCACTGACAAAGATTACGTCAACTTCTTTTAGTCGTTCTTGCCAGTTCACATCTGCGGCACTTGGATCGACAACATCGATCCAAGTGAAACCGTAGTTGTGC
>CAZNJH010000008.1:0-12207 GCA_964573355.1 uncultured Candidatus Saccharibacteria bacterium
GTTCTCGACACGCTTTAGTTTAGTAGTGCATCACCCTTTAGATGTATAGCGTAGGCTTTTAGGAGACAGGGGGCTAAAGCCCCAAGTGAGTATATACATCTAATAGGCTCTTTTCACGGTATTATGGTCTAGGTAATCGTCCCAGATCAAATCATTAAGGCGATGTACTTCTTTAACTAGGAGGGGTGAACTTCTTTCGAGGTGCTCCACCAAACCATAAGCACTTTGATGAGTGCTTTTTGTTTTGCTAGCGCTTGCAAATACATCCCCAAAGAAGATAATTAATACCAACTATTGTTGACGAGATAGTGATTCAATTCGAGAAGGAGATTACATGATAGATATAAGAGCAGGGGACACAACACCGAGGGTTGAAGTTGACCCAAAGTTGATGCCAGATCTTACAACCTTCCATTTTGATGCAGAACGCTACGCCGAGGGACTTGCCTTGGCTGAAGTTCCGCTGGCAGCAATTGATACAATGGTCGTTCAGTTTCAGAAATCCCCTTTTGTTGCTGCCTCAGCACGCGTTGACTACAGAGACTCACTGCATACTGTTAATATAGCCCTGTCACCCTATGCGTCAGATGGGAGTGAAGAGGACACGCCTGGTCTATGGAATGGTGTTGAGAAAACGGTTGCACGTGGAGTGAACTACCGTTTGGCAGAAACAGCACAAAATATCGCAGACATTCTACTGAAAGAAGAAAACATAGTTGGCTATGAACGATTGCCACAGTCAAGCAGCGCCCGCAGAATTTCTGCCTTAGGCGTGGCAACAACAACGGGAGGATTGGCTGGAAGCGAGGTGTCGGCCATCACGGGAGCTCCGACTGTAGTTGGAGGTATTCTAGGAATGTGTGTTGGTGCGGTAGTAGCAGCAGGGAGCCTTTTGGCATGGGATCGAAGCCCAAGTCGAGCAGCGCAAGTAAGTGAGATGAGCAGATATGCTGACCTGACTGACAAAAGAGCCCGAACCTTTGCAAATAGCCAAGAAGCCTTCGATCTTTTCAGTGGTGTTGTACAAATAGAGTTTAAGTGATATTTAGTTAGTGCATCACCCTTCGGGCATATACCCACCCTTGATACCTGTTCCACTCAACGTACAGCAAACCTCTCCAACTCCTCTCTGTTCATCTTCAATCTGGTGCCAATTTTTTCGTACTAGCTCCACCAAGCATAAGAAGTATTGCAGTATGGTTACATTAAAGCGATAATGACTGTTATGAATGATGTACCGGCGCTTGTAGGTGCTTCTCTAGTTGTTCTTTCTGGTGTGCCGTACATCATTGATATTATAAGAAAAAAAACACGACCTAACGTTGTATCTTGGTTTACCTGGACGCTACTTATTACCATTGGAGCTTTTGGGGCACTTGCCGCAAACGAGACGAAAACGGCAATAATAACATTTGGTGATGCGGCACAGGTAGGTATAATACTTTTACTTGGCTTACGATACGGTTATGCCAAGTTCTCGAAGTTTGACGGAATTTGCCAGGTAAGTGCCATACTTGGGCTGGTTTTGTGGTTTATCTTTGATAATCCTACAATAGCAGTTTTAATCACTATCTTAATAGACTTTATAGCTGCACTTCCTACATACAGACACTCTTGGCTGAAGCCAAGCGAAGAAACATGGCAGACTTTCCTTTTAAGTGGTGTTGGAGCTGCAGTTGGGTTATCATCATTGACAAGTTTCACTATAGCTAGCTTGGCATATCCTGTGTGCCTTCTTTCACTTGGTCTAACGCTTTCTGCAACTATAGTAGTTAGTCGTAAAAAGAGGGATATAGCTCTGTTTAGATAACTTAATAGTTCATCACTCTCAAGGCATATACCTACTCTGATGTCTCTTCCACTCTACACACAATAACTCCCGCCACCGCATCTGTTCTTCCATAATCTGGTGTCAATTTTTTCGGTATAGCTCCACCTGGCTTATGCTTGCAATAAGTCTGAAAACAATCTATTTTAACTTCATATGGCATTGAAAGAAGAATTTGGTGGTACACCTAGAGAACAGATTAACGAACTGCTAGGTCGATTTAAGGAGCAGATTGATGTCGATGCTAAAACTCTAACTGTGCTCGAAACAGCTCAGCAATATGCTCACTTGCTTAGCGATGAGCTAGCGGCAGTATACGGTGATCCGAATGATCCAGATATTGGTATTACGGCTTGGGATACGGCTTGGGACAGAGTAGAGGAAACCTTAACTGATTTCTTCTTTAATAATAAACTACAAATACTGGCAAGTATTGATGATCTTGTTAGAGAGGTTGTCCCTGATTTAGATCCCCTCAGCTTCCCTTCTGATCACGAGGACCCAAGTATAGCTACGTTCTATAGGCGTTTTGGTAAGAACTTGCCTAAACCAATTTCTACGGATACACATATTGGGCGCAAATCAAGGTGGAGCCACTAGTTTAATTTGGTAGTACCTCACCCTTCGGGCATATACCCACCCTTGAGCCTGCTGTACTCTACATAGAGCAGATCCTTCCACCGTCACTGTTATTTTTCAATCTGGCGCCAATTTTTTCGCACTAGGTCCTCCAGGCATGGGTACTGTAGAGAGTGCTCAAAGGTTTGTCTGAAAATACTATTGACAAAACATTAGTGGTATGCTATTATGTATATTACATGAGCGAGAACTAATCTCGTTAACTCTTAAATAACAAACAAGAAGGGGAATTATTAATGTGGTATCTTTTTGCGTTACTTAGCGCATGTTCATCGACTGTTCGAAGAGCCGGTGATAAGCAACTTTCTCACAAGCTACACTTCTTAACACTCGGATGGGCTCAACAGCTTTGTTCGCTGCCAATTATTAGCGTGGTGCTCATATTATTTGGCAGGTTTATTAACCCGTTTACACTTGGGGTACGCTTTTGGTTGCCCACGACTCTCTACGCTCTGGTACTCTACCCTCTCTTTTTGTATTTCTACCTCAACGCCATTAAACACGGAGAACTAAGTAAGGTATTACCGATTCAAAGCCTCACACCCATTTTTGTTATGATTACTGCAAGAATATTTATTGGTCAAACACCTACACCACTTGCCGCATTCGGCACAATACTAGTCATCCTAGGTGTATACGTACTTAATCTTAAGGACAGGTATTTACACAATCCACTTAGGGTTTTTAGCACTGACAAGCCAAACGCATATATGTTGGCGAGTCTTATCGTTACAGCCTTTGCAGGTGTCTGCGATAAGGTTGCTATACAAGCCTCTGAACCCGTGTATTATACACTTGTAAATTCAATTATTAGCCTGATGGTTTTATTGTTTATATCGAGCATTATGCGAGTGAATCGAGCGACAACACTTAAAACACTCATTAAGCCATTGCTTGCATCAGGAACGCTTTCAGGCACTTCATTTTTGCTGTATGTATTTGCCTTGCAAACAGGACCACTCGCCTATATTAGTACCCTGAAAAGTACGAGTATACTCATGGGTTCAATTGTCGGGTTCACATATTTCAAGGAGCACGTTTCTAAACTTAAGGTTGCAGCATTGATACTCATAACCATTGGGTCAGTCGTGTTGGGGTTGGCTGCATAAGTGATGCTACACAATTCAAAAATTTCAATTGGAATTGCTGTCAACAACATATAGTAATTGCTTAAATTAGGGGGTATGGAGCTTTAGGAGTATACTGAGAGTTAACGAATACACAGTTTAAAGCTTGGTTGCACCACTTCATCCATACGCCTAAAACTACTGGGTTAATTTCATATAAGTTTTGAGAGGACATACGATGTCAAAAGACAAAGGTAGAAAAGAAACAAAGAAGCCCAAAAAATCCAAGAAACAAGCATTGTGAAAACACACGCTAAGACCAAGCTTACTCCTGCCGAAGAAGCACAATTATTAGTGGAGCTCAAAGAAATGGAGGATGACGCACGCTACAATACGCCATCACGATATAGCTCCAATACCACGCTCTATCCAGACAACTTAATCACATTTTCTGCGCTGCACATTGCGACTGTACAGAAATATCCTGATGTTGACTTGCGCCAGTACATGCTCAACCTTAAGTTAATGACTCGCATTTGCTAGAAACACGATCGCATCTTACGAGTTCGCGCTATTCTCATCTCACCAAGAAGTCATCCCGCTCAATCTAGGACGGAGTGCGATGCAAACCTAGTTATGAGAAAATTCGATGCAACTGTCGTCTTAGGGTTTGATGTAACTCAAGTTGGAACAACACCCGCAGAATGAAAAAGCCGGGTCGGTTGTGCGCTCAAAATTTTATCATCCGGGGCATCAGGGATCACATCTAGTTAGAGCCTCTATATTGAACGATCGATTTTGCTTGGTATTGTGACCAAACGAGCCAACCCACCCGTTACGATCACCCACACCAGCAGGGCCACAAGTGATTCAAATTCAAACCTGCTTACGCCGTACTGCATCTTGTAATTAAACAAGCCAAAAAATGGCGCAACGAGCGGATAGCTCAGGCTATAAATAATATTCGCAAACATGTTTTCTTGGTTTGCACCAAGGATTGATAACAAAATTCTCAGCCCAATCAGCGCAAATATAATACCACCCACAAAGTAAATAATTCGCTGCGCGACTGTTATAGAATGTTCTCTGTTATCTGCTACCTGTACCGGTTCGGCTTGAACAGTTTCTTCAGTTACTCTCGTTACTTCTCGAACCATACAACCTCCTCGGAAATTAATACTTCTTATATTATACCCCGCTGCGCAAGTACTAGGACCCGATCAAGTTACATGCTTTTATAAAGTCGGTACCAGCTTTCAAGATCGAGTTCTTGAGCTCGTGCGCCAAGTGAAATACTCGCGTTTGTTAATAAAGCATCGGCCTCGGTTTTAGAAATATGAAGTCCACCGCTCAAGCTTGAACGAAGCTTTTTTCTTTTTTCAGAAAAACCAGCTCGAACTAGTTGAAAAAATTTATCTGTTTCAACGTCTGGAAAAAGCGGAGCATCCCGACGGGTGATGTGAATTATCTGGCTGTCCACTTTTGGTGGTGGCGTAAAAAGTTCAGCAGGAACAACCTGTTGTAGAGTCACCTCTGCATAAAACTGCGTGGCAACAGCTAATATACTCATGGAACCCGGAGCAGCCGCAATACGCTCGGCAACTTCTTTTTGAATCAATAGCACCATACCGCGTGGTGGGTTAGGGGATTCAAGCAAACTCCTGATCAGATTTGAAGTAAGGTAATAAGGAATGTTGGCGATCACTTTGTAACCTCGAGGTAGCGTGGACGTATCAAACGTGAGAATACTTTGGTTAACCACGGTTAAATTAAGTGGCGTACCTTTATCAGCTTCCGTTCGTTGATCCATGTATCGTACGACGTTCTCTTTCAATCCTGCGGCAAGTTCGTCATCCAGCTCTACTGCAACGACCGCCTTCGCGGCGTGGCACAACTTGCCAGTGAGCGTACCGAGGCCAGGACCGACTTCAAGAACGGTATCAGCTGCACCCACCTGGCCAGCATCAAGCATTGCCTGAAGACTTGCTTGGTCAAAAAGCCAATGTTGCCCAAGTGACTTTTTAGGATGCATGGCGATACCTCACCATCTTTTCAGGCTGATCCACAGCATACTCAAACCCCAATTGATGCAGCCCTCTTACCTCGTGTTTGGCAGCATATATCACGGATATGGTTGCGCTTTCAAGACGCCTATCTGTCTTTCTATTACCTATAACCAAATGTAACGCTGCAGCTTTGAACGAATCAGCAAGCATAGCTGGGTCACCAAATAGACTACCGAGCTCTGCGCTGTGTGGGCTGAGCGCAAGATACCCCGCAGCCACTGGCACTTTACATTCATCACGCACAATGAGCAAATCTGGCTCCGGTATTTCAATGCCATCACGTATCGTGCCATCGTCATCGGGCAACCAAAGTTGCAACAGCCGCTCAAGAGTGGCTTCGGAGGCGGCTTTTTCAGCCCTACTTGTTATAACGTCTGCTTGTAGCTTAGGCACCCTGCAGCTCCAAAAATTGGTGCAAATGCTGTACAAATCGTTGTTCTTCTTTCGGGTTTGCTTGCTTGCTCAGTAAATCATATGCCGCTTGATATGGCATCCACAGTTTTTCAGAATGTTCGGCATCCATAGCTGCAAGATCACGCTGCCACTCTCCGGCAAAATAATGTACCGTTTTGTGTTGTCTAAACCCGTGGTGACTGTTCCACTGATTAATTTTTGAGCCAAGATACCCGCGTATTGCTACCGTCACGCCAGCTTCTTCGGCGGTTTCTCTGAGCGCGGCTTGTTCAAGGGTCTCGTTTCTAGCAACTCCACCTTTTGGTAGATGAAATGTATCTTTATCCCCATCAAGCAGTTGCGGAAAATCACCGGCCGCACGCTTTAAAAGTAATATGTGCAGCACTCCATCCACCCTGCGATACACAACGCATCCGGCAGAAATAGCATATGGCCATGTTGCCGTCGCTCGATATTCATCTGTGTGAGTCGTATTCATGAATATATTATACGATAATTAATGAATGTATGCTTCGGCTGCAGAGCAAGAGAACACCTGCAGTGTTTGTGCATTCAAAGTTATTAATACCAGCCACGACTGGAGTGAAAGGCACGTGCTTGAGCCCAGCTGCCATATCTGCCCATTACGTAGTTTTCCATCCATTTGATCTGACAAACCGCGCCACTTGCATCCAAAGGACACTTCAGCTTCGAGCAAGGCAAGGCCTGTGGAATACCACACGCCCCCGAACTACGATTGACGGAACCAGGGTTACAGCCTGATTCTTTGCCGATTAACCAAATCGCATCAGTGTTGGTAATACCTGCTTGCGTTAACCACTCACCACAGTTACCGCCAACATTTACCGCCAGTTTTGCGCCAATGACCACAACTTGCTTCACCGGCTGCTCAGTAATAACTTCTTTAATTGCTGTCTTTACTGGATCACCGCCATTGCGACTTATTAGCTCGTACGTCACGAGCTTCTTACCATTAGCCCCCGGTGACTGAATTTTTTTATAGCCCACTGGTTGCTGCGCATCTTTAATCTGATCTTCCGGAAATGCCACCACTTCTTCAACTGTTTGAACCTGTCTGCCCACACGCGCAATGCTTACCGTCATACCCTCACTAATACGAGTCTGAAGCGGCACATTCAGCTCATCCGCTGGGTCAAGCTCAACGCTCCGATCTTTCAAAAGGTCTTCTACTGTACCCTCATTTGTGCTCAACGGCTCTGCAGTTCCATATAAATCAAAAGTGATTGTTTTTGCTCGCTTGATTACCATTTGTGTACCAGGAGCACCAGCGAATGGATCATCTGAACGCTCAAAACCAAACTGATCTTCTTGCTTGGTATTAAAACCAGCATCTTTGGCAATTTCTCGCGGCGAACGCTCAGCGGTCATCACCGTATAATTATTAGCGCCATCAACAACAGTAATAGGACGCGCACGGTAAATGTTAATCGTAAAGTCACTGCCGTGCACTGGTTCATCCAGTGCTGGTTCAGTTTTGTCGTGCTCGCCAAGAGGCGTGCCGGTTTGATCAAGCACCGCCTTGACAGTGGCACCGTCTGAAGCAATGGTGCGGATTTCACCATCGACATAAATTGTTACAATTCGAGTATTTTCTGCGTGCACGGTTGATTGCGAGCGAAATGCAACAGCAAACCCCAGCACTACCACTACTATTCCTGCAAAAATAATTCGTTTTTTCATAGATTGTGCGAAGCGGTCACCTCAGTAAACCCTCCAACGTGTAGCATTAGTATACCATACGCGTTTCGATCACCAAATCATTGCGGAAGTGCGCTATACTTATACAGCATGAATTTATTGGCGGGTTTAAACGAAAAACAAACACAGGCGGTCAAACAAGTTGACGGACCAGTGTTGATTTTAGCTGGAGCCGGCAGTGGCAAAACTAAAACGCTCACCCACCGAATCGCTCACCTTATTGAACAGGGAACCGATCCGTTTCATATTCTGGCGGTCACCTTTACGAACAAGGCTGCGAAAGAAATGCGCGAACGGGTGGCCCAGCTGCTTGGCGAGAATCACGAAAACCGTGGGTTCATGCCATACATGGGGACATTTCACTCGATTTGCGTGCGGATTTTACGGCAAGATGGCGAAAGCATCGGCATCCCACGAAATTTTGTCATTTTTGATGAATCCGACAGGCAAAGTGCGGTCAAGCAAGCCTGTAAGCAGCTTTTTATCGACGAAAAACAATTTAAGCCAAGCGCGCTCTCAGGTATGATTTCGAGCGCCAAAAACGAGCTGATTTCACCAGCCGCATATGCACAAACTGCATCACTACCCGCCCAGAAAGTTGCCGCCAAAGTATTTCCACTGTACGAAAAAACCCTCCGCGAAGCTGGCGCTTTAGATTTTGATGACTTAATTGGACGTACCGTTGCGATGCTTTCTGAGCATACTCAACTTCGTGAAAAATGGGCAAATCAATTTCGTTTTATTATGATCGACGAATACCAAGATACTAATAACGCTCAGTATACCTTGATACAACTCCTCACAAACAAACAGCAGAATCTTTGTGTAGTTGGTGATGATTGGCAAAGTATTTATAGCTGGCGAGGTGCTGATTTTAGGAACATTTTAAACTTCGAACGCGACTACCCAAGCGCAACCGTTATTAAGCTTGAAGAAAACTACCGCAGCACCAAGAATATTCTTGACGCCGCCCATATGGTTATCACCAAAAATGAACAGCGATCCGACAAAGAACTCTGGACAAAAGCCGGCGCCGGGGCCCCCGTGCATATTATTCAAGTGCAGTCCGAAGCACACGAAGGCGAAAGCATCGCCACAAAAATTAAAAGTCAAGTCGACATGCGCGTGCGACCATATCGTGATTTTGCCGTGTTGTATCGTACCAATGCGCAGAGTCGCGGACTTGAGGAAGTTTTTTTACGATACGGCGTCCCCTATCGCATCGTAGGCGGAACACGATTTTACGACCGTAAGGAAATCAAAGATATACTTGCCTACATTCGCCTGATATACCAGCCAGAAGATCGAACCAGCTTTTTAAGAATCGTAAATGTTCCGGCGCGCGGCATAGGAGCCAAAAGTCTAGAAAAATTCTTTGATTGGGCAACCACGCATCAGCTTTCACTCAGCCAAGCACTGGACCAGTCGCAACTGTGTACCGCGGTGTCTGGCAAAGCATTTGCTGGCCTGGTTTCACTTGGTAATCTACTCGGTGATTTGCGGGCCCAGGCGCCAACTGTTGCCGAAGACAAAAAACTAGATAACCTCCCGCTCAGTGTTAGTCAGTTTGTAGAAGCCGTTATTCGGCGTACCAACTACCAAGAATCTTTGGATGATGGGTCGCTGCAGTCAGCCGAACGTATTGAAAATGTGAAAGAGTTAATTTCAGTTGCAAAAGAATATGACGGCGTTGGTCTGGATCAATTTTTAGAAGAAGTAGCGTTGCTTTCTGGCCTTGATACAGTCGATGATTCGAGCGATGCAGTTACCTTAATGACGCTGCATGCTGCGAAAGGCTTGGAATTTCCTGTCGTCTTTATGGCCGGCATGGAAGAATCGGTCTTCCCTCATTCCCGAGCACTGTTTGATGCTGCCGAAATGGAAGAAGAGCGACGGTTATGTTACGTTGGGATGACAAGAGCTCGAGAAGAATTATTTTTGTATCATGCAAACAGCCGCACCCTTTACGGCCTCAGCCAACATAACCCCCCTTCGCGGTTTTTAAGTGATATCGATAGTGAGACCGGCACTACCTTACAGAGTTCAACCGAAAGCCTCTTTAAGCCCACCGGCATTACTGAAACCCCTGATTACATACCAGAACCGGGCCTTACGATTAACCCCGGCGCAAAAGTACGACACCAACTATTTGGTATTGGCACTGTAGTAGAGGTAGATGGCGAAATGCTTTCAATTGCGTTTGGTGGCAAAGGCGTCAAAAAGTTAAACGCTAGTTTTGCGCCACTGGAACTATTGTGAAAGAAGTGTATGCACGATTTGCTCGATTATTTTCTACCCTTAGTTTTCCAATAAAGGGACTGTTCATTCATAATTCACAACGGGTACGCGTTATCATTGTCAGCAATCAACAAGTTTTACTTACAAAAAGTGCAATTGGTTCACAAAAATGGAGCCTGCCGGGCGGTGGCATTGAAAAAGGCGAATCATACACTCACGCATGTGCACGCGAAGTTCAGGAAGAAACTGGTATACGGCTACACAGCCCTCTCATAGCCCTTGGTCATATGCGACTTCCTGCTCAAAAGCGATGGCCAGTTGCCACCATCCATTTTTACAGCACTCACACCCCAGAGATGACGAAGCCATGTATCATTCGCCCACTCGAGATACTCGATGTCCAGTGGTTTTCACTGAACAAACTCCCCGACAATATAAGTCCGACAGTTGCTGCGGGGTTAAAACTATATCGATCCGTGGACAGATCGTAGCGCTTTAGAATCCCGGTATCCCTACCCAGTCAGGAAGAAAGTCTGGCACCAGTGCACGCAATAATAATACACTGAGCACCAGCAGAAGTAAGCCGAATAATGCTACATACTGCCAACTACTGCGATGCGCGAGCCGCGACCAATCATGCAACTGGGCGTGATAATCTTCAGCATCAAAGACGGCGAGATCTGGTTGGGTCTTATGCGGAGTGTATCCGGCCGGGTTGCTCGACTGCACGAGATTATTGGCATACAGCTCCCCAATTTGATCAGCTGCTTCATCAGATGATTCCTCGGTGGGCAATTCAGCTGCAACAGCTTTTTTTATTGGTTCAGGGTTTGGCTCCTCCACTGGTGATTGTTTTTCTTGCGAATCCAAATGCTTTTCAACTGTATGCAATGCCTCAGGAAATAACGGCTCTGAGAGCTTATCAACTTCCGGCTCCATGCCTACTGCTGTTGATTGAGATTTAACGGCTGCGGCTGCCTGACTGCTCACAGGTGTTTGAACCCGGGACCTCGCGGCCACTGTTTGATATAGGTGATCTATCTTAGTATGCGACGGTTTTTTCGCACGACCACCCGGGTGAACAATATCCATGCTGCGCCCCTTTGTAGCCGGGTGAATGCGTCTTTTTGTAGGTAATTGAGGGTGATCGGTGTCGGTATCACCGTTAATCTGCCGCTCTAGCATCGCATTATGACGGGTCAGCTCTTCAACCGCTGCGTCTAGTGCTGAAAAATCCTTTTGAACTGGTTTGGTTTTATGTTTTTTTATGAGTCCCGTTTTATGAGCAGTCATTACTTTTTTACCTCAATTTTGTGAGGAAGCGCCTTGGCTGCCGCTTCAACAACCGGCCAAAATGTTGCCATACTCAAGCTTGCACCGCCAACCAATAATCCATCAACACCTTCAAGTTTTAAATAGGCAAGCGCATTTTCTTTACTCACGCTACCACCGTATAAGACGGTGACATGTGCTGCCGTTTCCATGCCGTATAAGCTCGAAATTTCTGAGCGAACTTTTTTCACTGCTTTTTCGACATCTTCTGGTCGTGCAAACTGACCAGTACCAATAGCCCATACTGGTTCATATGCGATCACAAGCCGTGATACTTCTTCGGCCGTTGTATTCGCCAAGCCAATACACAACTGATCACTCAATACTTGATTTGTATGATAGTGCTCTCGTTCTACCAATGTCTCACCAACGCAAAGCACTGGAGTTATACCACTGCGAACTGCGGCTGCTACCTTGTTTTTAATCAAATCGTTGGCTTCGTGAAACACATGACGACGCTCAGAGTGACCAATCAGTACGTAGCTCGCGAGGCCGCGCAACATTGGCATACTAACTTCACCAGTAAAGGCGCCTTCGTCCTGGAAGTATGCATTCTGTGCCACAACGTTAATCGCAGTTTTTTGCAACATTGTTGCAATCTCTGATATCGCAAGATTGTGCGGAGCAATACCAACCCGCACTCCTTCAGGAACTTGTTTTGCTGCCAGTTTATTCGCAAAGCCTACCGCTTGTTTTACGGTCAAGTGCATCTTCCAGTTACCAAGGATTAATTTCTGTCGCCCACTCATTTACATTACCTGTTATGTTATGTTTATTGTATCACAGTAAGCATAAGCATATTGCATTTACACCAGATTATGCGTAAAATAACTATTGAACGAAAAGACACAAAAATATGGGCAAACTAAAAATCAAGCACTTGAGTAACATACAGCCATTGGGA